>JAYEKB010000324.1:0-9882 GCA_034660835.1 Thermodesulfobacteriota bacterium | reverse complement strand
TGATTGCTGCCACCGCCTTAGTACACGGGATGACAGTGGTTACCAGAAATAGAGTCGATTTCGAAGGTACTGGTGTTGCATTACTTAATCCCTGGGATTTTGAATAACAAACAAACGTGGTCTGTCCCCTATTATTCTAATACCTCCATGGTGATCTACCATTCCAGGATGACCCATGGCAAAAACAAGAAGAACTTTTCCGTCTCCTCCGCGGAAGAGTTCATAGCCGCCATCACCCAGCATATACCGGAAAAGAGCTTTCAACTTGTGAGGTATAGCGGCTGGTATTCGAACCGGATGCGGGGAGATCGAAACAAGCAGGAGTTGGAAGAGAAAGAAAGCGAAGGTACGGATAACGAAATCGAAATCATTGATGTCTCGGATTACAAGCCCCGCAAGATCCCGCCGCCGAAGTGGCGGGAGTGCATCAAAAAGATCCGAAGTCTGCGCTTATCTGGGAGGTTGATCCCCTGCAGTGTCCGCATTGTTAGGGGGAGATGAAGATCATCAGCTTTATCAACGAACGGCCGGTCATCAGAAAGATCCTTGAACACCTAAACCTGTGGGAAGCACAGCAATGGCAACGGCCACCACCGGCACTAACCGGACAGCAAGTTCCTGTGTGGAAAATCCAACAACAAGAGCTCTTCGACGATGGTTGGCCTGGTTATGAAGAGCCGTACATCACCTATGATTGATAGTCCATCGTGACTGAACAGCTTTGTTCATCCTAAATTTCAGCCACACTTCTGTAATTACCTCTTGCTTGAAAACGCTTGCAACGCAATGCTTTCAAGCGAATACATGAAAGATTCTTGACATCCTGCCTGCTGTTTTGTAGCTATAATTACACTGTTGTTGGCCGGGTGGATGTTTTAGTGTGGGATTGTAGTTTATGATCGGACTGGTTTCAGGTGTTTTTTGGCAAAAACCGGTCGCCGAAGGCGACGGCGGGGTAAAATGGAGGAAAATACTTCAGGTTCGCCCTGTTTTTCCCCTCCTGGCGCCTCGGCTTAAAAAGCGATTACTTATCACCTCATGGGTGAATGGCAGCGGACAGATGGTAACTACAGCCTCAAGCTCAGCAATATCCAAAAAGATGGCCAGGTACAGGCTGAATACTTCAACCCTGAACCCATTCATATTAATAGAGCAGCAGTGTCAACCCAGGAAGGACTGCTTAGATTGGATATTACATTTCAGGGTTCAAATTACGAAGGATCAAAGTATAAACTCTACTATTATGCTGAAAAAGATGCTCTGGCCGGTTTTTCTTATCAAGCAGTTCTCAACAGAACGTATAAGGTAATTTTTTTACGAAAAAACAAATAAATAGTTTAATTTTACTCACTCAAGGAGGAAGTATGTATCCTTATAAACTGTACCGTGTTCTCGTCTGTTTTTGTTTCTTCTTCACTCTTTTCAGCACCAGCTCTTTAGCCGGAAATGATTCCCTCCCCTCCTGGAATGAGGGAACAAGCAAACAGGCCATCATCGATTTTGTTAAGGGTGTAACCGATAAAAACAGCCCTGATTTTGTACCGGCAGCGGAGCGGATCGCTGTGTTCGACAATGACGGAACCCTCTGGTCTGAGCACCCCGCCTATTTTCAACTCTTTTTTGCCATGGATCGAGTCAAAGAGATGGAGGCTGAGCATCCGGAATGGAAGACTACCCAGCCTTTTCAAGCCGTGCTTGAAGGAGATATGAAATCCCTTGCGCAGCAGGTGAAAAGGGGCTGATTGAACTTGTAATGGCCACCCACGCAGGGATGAGCACTGACGAATTTTCCGATATCGTTACACGCTGGCTGCAGACAGCCACCCACCCCACCCTGAAAAAGCCTTACCCGGAGCTGGTGTTCAAGCCCATGCTCGAGCTGCTGGACTACCTGCGGGCAAATGATTTTAAAACCTTTATAGTTTCCGGCGGCGGCATCGAGTTTATGCGTCCCTGGGCGGAAGGTGTCTATGGAATCCCGCCGGAGCAGGTGGTGGGCAGTTCCATTGTTACTGAATTTTCCATGCAAGATGGCAAACCAACCCTGACACGGATGGCAAAACTCAATTTTATTGACGACAAGGCAGGTAAACCAGTGGGTATCAACCAGCATATCGGCCGTCGCCCCATCTTTGCCTTTGGCAATTCCGATGGTGATCTGCAGATGCTGCAGTGGACAACCCTGGGAACAACCGGCAAACGCTTTGCCGGTATCGTACATCACACCGACAAGGATCGGGAATTTTCCTATGACCGCGATACCCATTTCGGCCGTCTTGACAAGGCATTGGTTGAGGCCGAAAAGCACGGCTGGACCGTGGTAGACATGAAAAAAGAGTGGAAGATTGTTTATCCCTGATCGACGTGACTTGATAGAATTAAAAAAAGGAGGAACAATGCAATCCATCTTGCCAAAAAATGTACAAATTCTTTTGCTGATTCTTTTATTCGGCATCATCCATGTAACCGTCCACGCGGCAGAAGATGCGGCTCAAGCGAATAATCCCCTGGCCAACATGACCGCCTTCAATCTTCAAAACTACTATATTGGCGAGTTAACCGAGTCCGATGAAGACGCCAACCAGTTCTGGCTCCGTTATGCCAAACCTTTTGCCATTGGAGAAAGTAACTGGCTCATGCGGGCCTCGCTGCCCCTGAACAGTTTCCCGACCCCTCCGACAGGAGACACTGAAACCGGTCTCGGTGATTTCAACATCTTTGCGGCCTATATCATTGATATCGGCAATCCGGCGGTCAGTTTCGGTATTGGTCCTCAGCTCACAGCGCCAACAGCCAGTGATGAAGCACTGGGCAGTGAAAAATGGTCGGCCGGATTTGCCAATGTACTGTTTAATGCGTCCTCACTGAAATTCCAGTACGGCTATCTTCTTACCTGGCAGCACAGCTTTGCAGGTCCCGGCGACCGGGCCGATGTCAACATGGGTGCATTCCAGTACTTTGGCTTTTATCAGCTCGGTTCCGGCTGGTACCTTCGCAGCGCGCCCATTTGGGCCTATAACTTTGAAAATGACAGCTATTCGGTTCCGCTCGGACTTGGTATCGGCAAGGTTATAATGAAGGGAAATACAGTGTTCAATTTTTTTGTTGAGCCGCAGGTTTCCGTAGCGGATGATGGGCCGGGCATGCCGGAATGGCAGATTTTCTGTGGTTTTAACATGCAGTTTAAATAAGAGATCTCTTATACAGCTGACTTAAATTGTAACATAACTCTTATCATGATTTTAATTTAGCTCATGAAGTATCAACAGATATCTTAAAGAGAGCAGATCTATGCGATTCATTACAACAGCAAGCCTTATTTTTTCGCATCCCTGGCAGGAGATCAAGGAAGGAAAACCGGTTGGCATTAACCAGCATATCGGCCGCCTGGACAAGGCACTGGTCGAAGCAGAGGCCCACGGCTGGACCGTGGTAAATATAAAAAATGAATGGAAGGTGATTTTCCCATGATTTCTGTTATCCGTTATTCCGTCATCCTGTATTTGTCTGCATTTTGCCTCCTGCTGCCGCAAACGGTTCTGGCTGATTTTGAACAACCGGGCACATTTAAGTCAGCTTCTTTGCTTGAGCCATCACTTCTGAAAGGAAAGCACCATACCGTGGATAACGAGGTGGTAAACGATGGGCTCTTCAATCACTACACCGTTACATCTTCTTTTGGAACTTTCAAAGCCAACTCTACCACCCGCCTGAAGATTCTGATCAATGAAATCAATGCCATTGCCGCCATGAAAGAGGTGGAGTCCGAGGACACTGCCCTGGAATCGCTCAAACAGTCCGGACAAAACACAGTGACCGGGCTGAAAAATCTGTTCAGCAAACCCCAGGAGACATTGGGAGGCGCGGCAGACGGGGTAAGCAGCCTGTTCAACCGGGCAAAGGGGACGCTGGGAAGACGGGAAGCCACCGGTGGCGAGGACAGCAGGGTGGAGCAATTTATCGGACTTTCCAAGTCCAAGGGAGAGATCGCCACAAAATTCGGGGTGAATATGTATTCCCGTAACGAGGTGCTGCAGGAAGAACTGGATCGTTTGGCCCGGGCTGACTATCTCGGTGGACTGGGCGTGAGTGTGGCCACCAGTTTCGTGCCGGTGGGCGGCCTGGTACTGACCACCTCGGGAACAGCCCGACTCTTGAATGAAGCAATCAACACCACTCCTGCCTCGGAACTCTGGCTGCGCAATAAAAACAAGCTGTTGGCCATGGGCATGAACGAAGACGCGGTGGAGCTTTTTCTTAATAATCCCGCCTTTTCACCGGCCCTGGAAACGGTACTGGTGGCTGCGCTGGAAGAGATGGAGGGGGTTGACAACCGGGAGCTGTTTCTCATGGTTGTGCTGCAGGCCAGTGATCCTGATATGGCCAGAACAATCACCGAGATTGTCGTTATGTCGGCCGGGTATCATAAACATGTCGCACCGCTTGCCAAATTTGCGCCCATGGCCCGGCTGACCTGCGGCATAAAAAAGGACGGTTCGTATGTTGTGCTTCTGCCCGCCGATCATATTATCTGGAATGAAAAAGTAGCCGGCGTTGCAGGAGAGCTTACAGACAAAACCAACAAAGGTGGTGGTTCTGCAACAGAAATCTGGGTCCTTGGTGATTTTTCCAAACAGGCAAAAGGTGAACTGAAAAAACTGGGCTGGCAGCTGCATCCGAAATCCTACCGCAAACTGGTTCCTGAAAAAAAATAAACAAGAGGTATTATGAAACGCTTACACATTTTGACCATTGCAACCGGAATATTACTGGCCGCACAGCAGGCAGAGAGCGGCGGGATTCTGCTCTATGAGACCGGCACCCCGGAAGTCGGCCTGGCCGATGCAGGTTCTGCTGCCCGTGCCCAGGATGCGGCGACCGTTGCCACCAATCCGGCAGGCATGACCCGGCTGGATGGCGATGAGCTGCTTGTCGGTGCCCAGGCTCTCTACGGTGTTGCCGACTTCACCCCAAACTCCTTCACTACCACAACCGGCGGAAACGGCGACAATCCCATCGGTCTGTTTCCCGGGGCGAGCCTGTATTACAGCCACAGCCATAATGACAGACTGAAATACGGCCTGGCCTTCTATGGGAATTTTGGCCTGGCCCTTGATTATGGTGATGACTGGGCCGGTCGCTACCAGTTCCGGAACGGCGCGTTGCTTGGCATGGCCCTTGCCCCGACAGTGGCCTACAAGTTGACTGACAACCTGTCGGTGGGCGGTGGCCTGAATATGATGTACGGCTATTTCTCCACCGAGGTTGCGGTGAATAATCCGGCACCGGGACTGGCCGATGGTAAACTGGAAGTAAGTGACAGCCAGTTGGGAATTGGCGGTAACTTCGGCTTGATGTATGAGTTCAGCAGGGCAAGCAGGATCGGCCTGCAATATACAACGGAGATAAGCCTTGATTTTTCCGATACTCCTGACTTCAGCGGGCTTGGGCCGGGACTCACTGCAGCACTCGGAGCTAAAGGATTGTTGAATACAGAGCTTGGACTGGATATGACCGTCCCCCAGACAGCCATGTTCAGTTTTTTTCACCAGGTAGACGATACCTGGGCCCTGCTTGGCAACCTGGGTTGGCAGGACTGGTCCGAGTACGGAAAAGTAGGGGTTGAGGTACAATCGGAAGATACAAACAGTCTGACAAAGGACCGGGATTATGATGATTCATACCATGCGGCCCTGGGAACACAGATTGATATTGACGGTCCCTGGCTCCTTTCCGGCGGCATAGCCTATGACTCCGGTATTGACGATGATCTAACCAGAACCCCGGATCTGCCCAACGGCGATACCTGGCGGTTTTCCGTTGGCGGACAATATGCCATAAAAGAAAACATGCTTCTCGGTCTCGGCTATACCTTCCTCTGGATGGGTGATCTGGATATGGATCAGCAGGGCGGCCCGCTCACCGGACGGCTGGCCGGAACCTATGAAAATGCCAATATTCAGTTTTTTGCCCTGAACCTCAAGATCAGTTTTTAGGGAACGTACACAAAACAAGTTGTACAGAATCCGCAGTAATTTTTTACAGGAGGCCGTACATGGAAAGAACCGCACTTGATTTCTTCGCACTCGGAATGTTAATTTTTGTCGGCATTACCTTGCTTTATGCAATTATCTATATCCATGATATTCCCTATGAAATAGCTAAAAAAAGAAACCATCCCCACCAGGACGCTATCCATACTGCCGGCTGGGTCAGTCTTTTTCTGATGCATGCCATCTGGCCCTTCCTCTGGATCTGGGCCACCATGTACAAACCAGAGATCGGCTGGGGTATGGATAATATTTCCGAAAACAAAGAAAAGGAAAAGCAGCAATCCATTCCATTCCAAAAGAAAGAAATTGATGCCTTACAGTCAAAGGTGGCGGCCCTGGAAGCACAATTCAAGCAGCTGAGCGTGAAAGCATAACATGGAAACCATATTATTACTCACCTACTTCAGCTTATGCTGGGTGATCTTCAAGATTTTCAAGATTCCGGTCAACAAATGGTCCTTGACTACCGTGGTTCTTGGTGCTGTAGTCATGATGGGAACGTTGCTCATGGGTATGGCGTATTATCATCCCGCCTCTACCAGTGCCAGAAGCTATTTTGTCACCACCCAGATTGTTTCCAATGTGCGGGGAAAGGTTACAGAGGTCCTGGTTAAACCAAATAGTCCTTTACAGGGCGGGGAGATCCTGTTCAAAATCGACCCTACCCCTTTTCAAGCCAGAGTGGATGATTTAACAGCCCAGCTGGAATTTGCCCGCAAACGTCTCAAGGAAAACCGTGAACTGGTCAAGGTTGCCGGCGGCTCTACCTTTGAAGTTGAGCGGTATGAAAAGGAAGTGAAGAGTTATAAAGGGAAGCTGGCCGGGGCGAGGTTCAACCTGGACAGCTGTGTGGTTCGGGCTCCGGGACCCGGCTTTATTACCCACCTCAGAGTGCGTCCGGGCCAGATCGCAGTTCCATTTCCCGTGGCTCCCCTGATGACCTTTGTCAATACCGACTCAAAAATAATAATTGCCGGCTTTACCCAGCAGCCCATGCAGAATATCAAACCGGGCAACCATGCGGAAATTCTCTTTAAGGGAATCCCGGGCCGGGTTTTTCAGGCAAGGGTTGTGCGGACCCTGGATGCCCTTGCTGAAGGTGAACTCTCCCCGGAACGAGCCATGGCCTCATTAACCACCCAGCTTCCTGAAGGGCAGATCCCGGTCATCATTGAGATTGAGGACGATATGAGCGGTTTCTTTGTTCCCCTGGGCAGTGATGCTGTGGTGGCAGTGTACAGTGAACGCTGGCACCATGTAACCATCATCAGAAAGGTACTTATGCGGGCGGAGAGTTGGCGTAATTTTCTTCACTTTCATTAATTAAAAAACGAAATTCGATGAGCAACAAATATTTTACAGTAAAATTTTTCTGTGAACTGGCATTGGGATGGTTTATTTTTTCCCTCTACGGCTGCGGAGGTCAGGTTGCCACTCATAAAGAGGCGGTTGCAGTTATTAAGGAAGAGACTGTTGCCGAAAAAATTCCAAAACATTTCGCGGCAGGTGATGGACAGGGCGAAATTGATGATGGCTGGTTAAAGGATTTTCACGACCCCGTGCTAAACAGCCTGGTAGATGAAGCGCTTGCGGCCAATCCCGGCTTGAAAATTGCTCAGGCAAAAGTAGATCAGGCAAACGGGCTTAACAGACAGGCCGCCGCCGATCTAAAACCAACAATGGGGCTGGGCGGCGGTTACAGTGATAATGAATATCAGGCTGGTATTGAAAGTGCAGCGGCCCGCCTGGGAATCTCCTGGGAAGCCGATGTCTGGGGGCGTATCCGCAGCAGTGTAGCGGGCAGTGATGAGTTCGCGGCCGCAACAGAGGCGGATTATCAGTTTGCCAGACAATCTCTGGCAGCCTCGGTTGCCAATGGCTGGTTTATGGCCACTACCGCGAAATTTCAGGTCCGGTTTGCACAGGAAATCGCCGGACTGCAGGAAAAAAGCCTTGAAATCGCCGAAGCCATGCAAAAAATTGGTAAAGGATCCAGCCGGGATGTACACCTGGCCCGTGCAGCAACGGCTTCTGCCCGTGAGGGAGCCCGCTACGCTCTGTCAGCCTATGAAAACTCGCTTCGAAGCCTGGAACTGCTCCTTGGCCGCTACCCGTCTGCAGATATTGAAACCACCGATACCCTTGTTGCCGTACCGCCCCCCATCCCGGCCGGTATTCCTTCCCAGGTTCTGGAGCGCAGGCCGGATCTGATTGCAGCCGAAGACCGGGTGGCAGCCGCTTTTTATAAACAGAAAGAAGCTGAATTGCTTCATTTGCCCAGTTTCCGTTTTTCCCTCGGCCTGGGGATAAACAGTATTAATGATGCCATTGCTGGTCTTGCCGCAGGAATTGTTGCGCCACTCTATACCGGTGGCGAGATTGAAGGGAAGGTTGAGGTGGCAACCGCCAAACAGAAAGAGGCCATTGCAGCCTATGCTCAGGCTGCGCTCAATGCCTTCAAGGAAGTTGAGAGTTCCCTTGCCGCCGAAGAACACCTGCTGAAACGGCAGGAGTTTTTGAGAATTGAAGTGGCGGAAAACAGGCAGGCATATGAACAGACTAAAAAACAGTATGAAATAGGTCAGATTTCCATGCTGGATGTCTTGACGGTGCAGAAAAAATGGATTAACTCCCGCATGGCGGAACTTGACATGGCCGGCCGGCGTCTGGTCAACCGGGTCAATCTTCATCTTGCACTTGGCGGCGGTTTTGAAGAGTCACAAGGTAAATAAATTAACTCTTCAAAAAATCTTCAAATATGACAATGTTACAAAGGCGAGGCTAAATAATATACCCTTACCCTGCCATTTACCCACAAGTCATACGATAGTTATCATCGCCGCTACCGTCATCCCCGAGTGCTTTTATCGGGGATCCGGTATGGCTCAAAATCTTCTGGATCCCCGATAACTACATTCGGGTAATTCCGGGGACAGCTTACTTAATTCCAACGAATAATTGATGAACCCAATTACTATCGGGCGTTCACTTTATTGAGTCATTATTTGACATTATATATGACATCGTATATAGTATCAAAATGATAAAGATTCAAATTGTCATAGATACCAATGTATTTATTTCAGCACTTAGAAATGATACGGGAGCTTCTTTTTACCTGCTTAGCCTTGTTGGTAAAAATGAATTCGAAACAAATATTTCAGTGCCATTAATAATGGAATATGAATCTGTAGCCCATAGGTTCCTAAATCAAACAAATCTCACGGTTTCAGACTTAAATGACATCCTGGACTATGTTTGTTTTTCTTCCAATAAGCACAAAATTAATTATCTGTGGCGACCATTTCTTAAAGACCCAAAAGATGATTTAGTTCTGGAATTAGCTGTTAAGGCAAGAAGCCGGCATATAATTACTTTCAATAAAAAAGATTTTAAAAATATCTCAAAATTTGGCATAAGTGCCGTAACTCCTTGGGAGTTTCTAAAAGAGAGAGGGCTATTATGAGTACCGTAAGTTTAAGATTACCTAATTTTCTTCATAAAGAAGTAAAAAAAATATCAAAAGAAGAAGGTATTTCTATTAATCAATTTATCTCCACAGCTCTTGCTGAGAAAATGTCCGCATTAAGAACTCAGGAGTATCTCGAAAGTCGTGCATTAAGAGGCAATAGAGATAAGTTTGACCATGCTTTATCTAAAATTGATCGAAACAATCGGTTAGACAAAAATGATGTGGCAGTTAAGTAAATGGCAATGGTAAAAAAGAAACTTACTGCCACACAAAAGCGTGTAAACAAAAAAGCCAAAGCTGAAAGACAAAAAAAATATATGTGGGTTTTCAAGAATGGCAAGCAGGTCAGAATCAAAA
>JAYEKB010000323.1:0-2257 GCA_034660835.1 Thermodesulfobacteriota bacterium | reverse complement strand
GCATCGGCTTGCCTTCGGTGAACACTTTGCAAATTTAAAGTAGGGAATAATGCGCAATTTTATCATATGATTTACAGAGGTTACCTTAAAATGAGCAAAGTGTTCATGAAATATGCGGGTTAACCGCGTTAAAGATACATCGCCCCATATTTAAAACGTTTGGTAACTATTCAGAAGCACCCCATCTTTGTCCATTTTGACCTTCTCGAATAGCACCAGTATGCTTCAAAGGCCCAAATAAACAAATATGCGGCACTTCTGAACAGTTACAGCTCAGTGTAGGGGGCAATTTGTTATACTATCTGAATAGTTACAACGTTGGTATTACGATCCTGCATATGTCGGCAGAAAATTTTTTGCCATTACCCACGGAGCAGTCATGACCAACCCCAAACAGACCCTGCAGCAGACTTTTGGGTTTGACACCTTTTTACCAGGCCAGGAAGAGGTTATTCATGCCGTGCTGGCAGGTCGCTCCGCCCTGGCGGTTTTTCCCACGGGTCAGGGAAAAAGCCTCTGCTACCAGTTGCCGGCCCTGCACCTGTCCGGCCTGACCTTAGTCGTTTCCCCACTCATGGCCTTAATGAAAGACCAGGTTGATTTTCTTGTTTCCAAAGGCGTTGCTGCCGCCCGCCTTGATTCCTCTTTAAGCTTTAATGAGGTCAATGCAATCTATGAGCAGTTGAATCGCAACGAGTTGAAACTGCTGTATGTAGCGCCGGAACGATTTGCCAATGAACGTTTTGTGGGTTTGATCTCACGCCTTCAACTCTCCCTGATGGTGATTGATGAGGCCCACTGTATCTCTGAGTGGGGGCATAATTTTCGTCCGGATTACCTTAAGCTGGCTGAGCTTGCCACATCTTTTGGAGTACCTGCGGTGCTGGCGTTGACCGCTACCGCAACACCACAGGTATCAACTGATATTTGCAGAAGTTTTTCCATTGCTGAACCAGATTACGTTCATACCGGTTTTTATCGACCCAACCTCAACCTGATGTTTGTCCCATCCGAAAATCCGAATCAGGCTTTGCTGCAACAGATATTCGACAACGAACCCGGACCGACCATTGTCTATGTAACCCTGCAAAAAACCGCCGAAAAAATTGCAGCATTGATCGCCCGGGAAGGGTATTCGGCCCAGGCCTATCATGCCGGGTTGAAAAATGAACTGCGCCAGGAGATACAGGACTGGTTCATGTCGGCAGATACGGCGATTGTTGTTGCCACCATCGCCTTTGGCATGGGCATTGATAAGAGTAATATCCGTTATGTCTACCATTATAACCTGCCAAAGAGCCTGGAAAACTATTCCCAGGAGATCGGGCGGGCAGGACGGGACGGACAGCCTTCAATCTGTACAATGCTGGGAAGCGGCGCAGATCTGCTGACCCTTGAAAACTTTATTTACGGCGACACCCCGGATGCTGACGGGGTACGGGAGTGTGTCGATTTTATCCTTGGGCAGAATAAAATTTTTGATTGCGCGGTTTATGAGTTAGGGGGGCGGTTTGATATTCGACCGCTGGTGATCAAAACCCTGCTCACCTATCTTGAACTTGAAGGAGTGATCAAGTCAACCGGTCCCTTTTATTCCAGCTATAAATTTAAGCCTTTGAAACCATCTGCTGAAATTCTGGCCCGTTTTGATGAAGAACGCCAGACCTTTTTGCGAAATCTACTCTCCTGCGCAATCAAAAAACAAATTTGGTTTACCATCGACCTTGATGAAGCGGTACAAAAGACCGAAAGTCCAAGAAAGCGGATTATAGCCGCCCTGGACTACCTTGAGCAATCCGGTGACCTTATACTTGAGGCAAGCGGTGGCAGGCTTGGCTATCGTAAACCGGATATCAACAGATTGGATACCAGTGAGTTGAAAGATAAACTGGTCGCGCGTTTTGCCCGGCGCGAACAAAGCGATTTGAACCGCCTGCAGCTCGTCGTTGATCTGGTCAATCATGAGGGGTGCAAGACCGGATTCCTGCTCGATTATTTTGGTGAAAACCTGGAGACTGACTGCGGACATTGCTCATATTGTCTGGCTGGCGTCAACGCAACACTTACCAGAAAGGAGACAGCATCACAAAAGCTTAATCGTGATCTTGCTGAAATAATAAGGCAACTCCAGGAACAACATCCCCGGGCTCTGGAAACGCCCCGCCAGATAACCCGCTTCCTCTGCGGTCTCACCTCTCCCATGCTGACGAAAAATAAATTATCCCGGCATGAACTGTTTGGCCGGATTGAGCATTGT
>JAYEKB010000322.1:0-9920 GCA_034660835.1 Thermodesulfobacteriota bacterium | reverse complement strand
ATGAACGGTAACGAACTACGATCACGATTTTTTAAATATTTTGAAGAAAAGGGACACACCGTTGTCGACTCCTCATCACTGGTCCCCCATGATGACCCGACACTGCTCTTTGCCAATGCGGGTATGAACCAGTTCAAACGTGTCTTTATGGGCGAGGAACATCGTGACTATATACGCGCTGTAACCTCTCAGCGCTGTGTTCGGGCCGGCGGTAAACACAACGATCTGGAAAACGTCGGTTATACTGCCCGCCATCACACCTTTTTTGAGATGCTGGGCAATTTTTCTTTTGGCGATTACTTCAAAAAAGATGCCATTGCTTTTGCCTGGGAGTTTTTGACAAGAGACTTGGGCATGGATCCAAAGCAACTCTGGGTCTCGGTGTATGAAGATGATGACGAGGCCTTTGCACTCTGGGAGGAAGTTGAAGAGCTTCCTGCCGGACGAATTGTACGCCTTGGTGCAGCTGACAACTTCTGGGCCATGGGTGATACCGGCCCCTGCGGCCCTTGTTCCGAGATCTATATTGACCAGGGACCGGAACAAGGCTGTGACCGGCCAGACTGCGCGGTCGGCTGTGATTGCGATCGTTACCTCGAGTTATGGAACCTTGTTTTCATGCAGTTCTACCAGCATGAGGACGGTTCCAGAATTTCGCTTCCCAAGCCTTCCATTGATACCGGCCTGGGGCTTGAACGTGTTGCCGCCGTGCTCCAGGGAAAGTTCAACAATTATGATACTGATCTCTTTGCACCGATTATTGAGCAGATCGAGAGTCAATGTGGAAAAAAATATGGGTCCAGTGAAAAAGTGGACGTGGCCATGCGGGTTATTGCCGACCATGTTCGGGCTACCACCTTCCTGGTTGCCGATGGTGTGCTGCCGTCCAATGAAGGACGCGGTTATGTCCTGCGTCGTATCATGCGTCGCGCTATTCGCTACGGTCGAACTTTAGGGTTGATTGACCCGTTTATGGCATCTACCTGCGGTACGGTGGCCGATATTATGCAGGAGGCCTATCCCCATTTAAACGATGCCCGCAGCCTGCTGAATAAAATAGTCAACAACGAAGAGAAACGATTTGGTGAGACCCTTGACCATGGTCTTGGCATGCTGGAGGATGAAATAGACCGTCTGCAGAAAGAGGGCGGGGTTAAAGCTGAAATATCCGGTGATTTCATCTTTAAACTCTATGATACCTATGGGTTTCCTGTGGATATTGTGCGGGATATTGGACTGGAAAAAGGAGTCTTCTTTGATCTGGCAGGTTTTGAACAGGCCATGGAAAATGCGCGGGATCTTTCGCGGAGGCAGTCCAAATCCGAACAGTTTGAAGAGCTGCCTCCGGGAATTGTCAAGCTGCTTGAGCAGAATAAAAAAACTTCTTTTGTCGGCTATGAGGGCCGCACAGCTGAGTCCGTAGTTGAGGCCATTCTTGACGAGCAGGGCAATCTAATGAGCGAGGCAGGAACCGGCAGCAGGCTGCAACTGTTCTGCCCCAAAACTTCGTTTTACGCCGAGTCAGGTGGCCAGGTAGGAGATACTGGCGTGATCAGCTGGCAGGACGGTTCTTTCCTGGTGCAGTCCACAAGGGCTGCCGCAGAGGGTTTGGTCCTGCATACCGGTGTGATTGATGAGGGAACGCTGGTAACCGGTCAGCAGGTCAGCCTGCAGGTTGATGACAGCCGCACTGCAACCGGTCTGAATCATACTGCTACTCACCTGCTGCATGCAGCAATGAAAGAAATCCTGGGAGATCATGTCAAGCAGGCAGGATCACTTGTCCGGCAAGACAGGCTGCGCTTTGATTTCACCCATTTTTCTCCGGTTATCCCTGAGGAAATCCGGGCCATTGAACAGCTGGTCAACGATGAAATTCGTAAAAACAGCAGCATTGAAACAGCTGTCCTGTCCAGAGATGAAGCCATTGCCGACGGTGCCACTGCCCTGTTTGGTGAGAAGTACGGGGATGAGGTGCGGGTGGTTTCCATTGAAGGGTTCTCCAAGGAACTCTGCGGTGGTACCCATACCGGAGCCACTGGTGATATCGGCTTGTTTAAAATTATTTCTGAAACAGGCATTGCTGCCGGTGTTCGCCGTATCGAGGCTGTAACCGGCAAGAGTGCAATAAACTGGTTGCAGGACCTTACTGCGAAAACGGACGCCCTTTGTCAGGTATTGTCCGGTTCTTTGGATGATGCGGTGGACAAGGTAACAACTCTTCTCAAGCACCAGAAAGAGCTTGAAAAAGAGATTTCAGTGTTGAACGCATCCATGGCCATCTCCAGTCTTGATTCACTGCTGTCCGGGGCCGTGCAGGTTAACGGTATTACTGTGGTCAGCGGCCAAGTGACTTTGGATTCTCCCAAAACACTGCGTGAGATCGGTGACAGGATCCGTGACAGGATGGAGAGCGGGGTTGCAGTTATTGGCGGTGAGTTTGGCGGCAAGGCGGCCCTGCTGGCCCTGGTAAGTCGTGATCTGACTGATCGTGTCAAGGCGGGGCAGCTGGTAAAAGAGGTGGCTTCTCTTGTCGGCGGCAAGGGAGGCGGCAGGCCGGATATGGCCCAGGCCGGAGGTCCCATGGCGGATAAACTTCCTGAGGCTATAAAAAAAGTACCCGATATTGTTGCCTCTCTATTGGAGAACGGGAAATGAGCATACCACCTGATTCCAGTCGGATAGTGATCACCGGTGTCGGCTTAACCGCGCCGGGAGGATCAAATACTCTTGCCGAGTTCAGACAGCAGGTGCTTGCCGGCAGGAGCGGTATAACCACTCTTGACCTGCGTTATATGGATCCGGCTCCGGCCGGGCTTTGTGATTTTCCGGAAACACAGTATCGTAAGAAAAAAGAAAATAAACGGGGGACACGGTCAGGCTGTATCGGCGTCTACTGTGCCGGAGAGGCATTGGCCGATGCCGGTATTGATTTTAGCGAGTATGACCGGAGCCGAACAGGTGTCTATATCGGCTTGACTGAGCACGGCACTGTTGAGACCGAAAACGAGGTCTATAATATCAGTGGCTTTGACTATAACGTTGACTACTGGACACATCATCACAACCCCCGCACCGTGTTGAACAATCCGGCCGGTGAGATAACCATGAACTTGGGTGTCACCGGGCCCCATTACTCGGTGGGTGCCGCCTGCGCAGCCGGTAATGCCGCCCTGATCCAGGGTTGCCAGATGCTGCGCTTGGGAGAGGTCGATTTTGCCCTTTGCGGTGGTATATCGGAATGTACCGGTTCATTCGGTATTTTTGCCAGCTTCCGGGCCCAGGGAGCACTTGCAGAAAATAATGATCCGACCATGGCCAGCCGTCCCTTTGACCGGGACCGTAACGGTATTGTTATTTCCGAGGGCGGCTGCGTCTTTACCCTGGAACGGCTGGACAAGGCACTTGCCAGGGGTGCACGAATATACGGTGAGATTGCCGGCCATGCCATGAACTCCGATGCCCGAGATTTTGTACTGCCCTATGGTCCCCGGCAGGCCGAGTGCATACGTTTGGCACTGGATCGTGCCGGACTCGCACCCGCCGACATCACCATCATCAATACCCATGCCACCGGCACCAGGCAGGGAGATGTGGAAGAGTGCAAGGCTCTGCGCGAGGTTTTTGCGGATTGCCCCGGCACACGAGTCAATAACACCAAGTCCCTTATCGGCCATGCCATGGGTGCGGCCGGGGTTCTTGAACTGGCTGCTAACCTGCCTGCCTTTACGGATAATCAGGTGCATGCGACCATCAACCTGGATAACCTGGATCCGGACTGTGCGCTTCCAGGGCTTGTGGCCGGAGAACCGGAAGAACTCAGCAACGTGGATACCATCCTCAATACCTCATTCGGCATGGTCGGCATAAATTCCGTGGTAATTGTTAAGAGATTTGTGGCAAAGTAGGTGATCATGTGATAGATTTGTCTGTTTCTGCAAAAAATTTATTAAATATTTGTTGTTTTTTTATATAGAGGAACAGGCATGACCCGCGACGAAATCAAGGATATGATCCTTGAAATTATTGAAGATATTGACGAAGATGCAGAATTTGATGGGTTGGATGCGGATAAACCGCTCCGTGATCAGCTGGATCTGGACTCCATGGACTTTCTTGATATTGTCATGGAACTGCGCAAACGCCACAAACTGCAGATCCCGGAAGAGGAGTATCCGGAACTGGCTACCTTGACCAGCTGTGTCAACTACCTGGAACCAAAGCTGAAAGAAGCATAAACCACCACGAACCACACGAAATACACGAAAAGAAAGGCATAAGAATAAGTCAAGTTCGTGTATTTTGTGTGGTTCGTGGTTTAGTAAATCTATTATGGCTGATTATCAGCTTATCATTATCGGTGCTGGCCTGTCAGGGCTGGCTGCCGGTATTCGTTCGGCCCGTTTCGGGCAAAAGACCCTGATAGTCGAACAGCATCACCTGCCCGGCGGCTTGAATTCCTACTATTTCCGTCAGGGCTACCTCCTGGAAACCGGTTTGCATGCCATGACCAATTTCGCCCCCAGGGGCGAGAAGCATGCCCCCTTGAACCGGTTGTTTCGCCAGCTTAAACTCTCCCGTAAGAATTTTATTATCCATGAGCAGATGGGCTCCGAGGTAATCTTTCCCGGGGCCTCGCTTAAGTTTTCCAATGATCTCAGCCTGCTCAGCGAGGAGATCGCCCGCAGTTTTCCCGCGTCCATTGATCGTTTTCGGGCCATGGTTAAGGAAATCAAGACGTATGATCCCTTTGCAGATGTTCCCTGGCAATCTGCGCGCAAATTTCTTCACGAACAGCTGGCAGATCCCCCGCTTGAAGACATGCTGCTGCTGCCGCTCATGGTCTACGGCAATGCCGAAGAGCATGACATGGATCTGGGTCAGTTTGCCATCATGTTCAGGGCCCTGTTTCTGGAGGGATTTTTTCGACCTGAAGGGACCATTAAGGACTTGCTTGATATGCTGGTTGCGCAGTACAAAAAGTTTGGCGGAGAGCTTCGTTTTCGAGCTCCGGTTGAAAAGATTATCTCAGGTGAGGACCGGGTGCATGGCATACGGTTGAAGGGTGGTGAGGAGATTACGGCTGACGCACTCCTCTCCACGGTGGGCATCCCGGGAACGGCCTGTATGAGCGGCTGGCCCCTGGAGATTACGAAATATACCGGCCGGATGAGCTTCATGGAGACCATTTCCATGGTGCCGGCAACGAATCTGCAGCAGGAGCGAACCAACCAGACCATTCTTTTTTATAACCTGAAGGAAAAGCTGACCTACCAGCGTCCGGAAACCCATATTGATCCATCCTGGGGCGTGATCTGTTTCCCTGACAACTTCCAGGGGCTGGACAGGGATACAAAAAAACCTGTCCAGGTACGGGTGACCAATGCGGCCAACTACGACCTCTGGCAGCAGGCAGAGCCTGCGCAGTACATACAGTTCAAAAAGGAGTGCGCTCAGCAGTCGTCAACAGCAGTTGGGAAAATAATTGGGAATTATCGGCAGGACGTTGTATATCAGGATAGTTTCACCCCAACGACCATTGAGCGTTTTACGGCAAAACCAGAGGGAGCGGTGTACGGCAGCCCGATCAAGATAAAGAGCGGCAAAACCCCGTGGCGGAATTTGTTTATAGCCGGAACCGATCAGGGCTATCTCGGCATTGTCGGCTCCATGCTCAGCGGTGTAACCATTGTTAATCAACATTTATTGTAAAGAAAATGTCGAATGTCGAACAAGGAATTTTGAACTGTAGAAGTAATAAAATAGATCGAAATTCAGAATTTCTTGTTCGACATTCTGCAGTTCGTTTTAATAAACTGACTTGCTGACATTGTACTGGAATTTTTTGCATTATGTCCTTTACACCCCTTGAAAAAGTTCAAGATAATTATGACGTGATAGTCATAGGCTCCGGCCTTGGCGGTCTGACCTGTGCCAACCGGCTGGCCCGGGCAGGTCACTCGGTTTTGCTACTCGAACATCATATTCAGCTGGGTGGTCTGGCCACCTGGTTCAAGCGGGGCGGCCATACCTTTGATGTCTCATTGCACGGCTTTCCCTACGGCATGGTCAAAACCTGCAGGAAGTACTGGTCAAAAGAGATTCGCGATTCCATTGTCCAACTGTATAATATTGTCTTTGATAATCCCCAGTTTTCCCTGACCACAACTTTTTCCAAGGACAATTTTACCCGTATCCTCCATGAACAGTTTAAGCTGGACCGGACAACAGTAGATGATTTTTTTAATACTGTACGGGCAATGAATTTTTACGATGATCAGACCATGACCACCCGGGAACTGTTTGAGAAGTTTTTCCCGGGCCGTACCGATGTCCACCGTCTGCTCATGGAACCCATCACCTATGCCAACGGCTCAACCCTGGATGAACCGGCCATTACTTACGGGATTGTCTTCTCCAACTTTATGAACCGGGGCGTGTTTACCTTTGAGGGAGGCACAGACCGGTTGATAGGCATGATGGCTGATGAGCTGAAGAAGAACGGGGTCACCATCTGTACCGGGGCAAGAGTTGATCGCATTGTTGTGGAAAACGGTAAAACAAAGGGGGTGACTGTGGGTGAGCGGGTGATAGCTGCCCCGGCTGTGGTCTCCAACTCAGGCATTACCAATACCATTGACAACTTAGCGGGCCGGGATGCATTCAACGACGATTTCCTGTCCCGTTTTGATAAGGTACAGGTGAATAACTCTTCCTGCCAGGTCTATTTCGGTATCCGCAAGGGCGAATCTTTTGAAGATGTGGGTGACCTGCTCTTTACCTCCACGGCCGAGGAATTTTCCTCCGAAGAGATGCGCAGGAAGGACACCAGGAGTCGTACCTTTTCCGTCTACTACCCCAAAACCCGGCCGGATAAACCTGACTATACGGTGGTGGCTTCCATGAACGGCAACTTCGACGACTGGGCAGCCCTTGACGACCAGAGATATAAACAGGCCAAGGATGATATGGTGGAGCGCTGCTTCAATGACCTGGAACGCTACATCCCCGGCATCCGGGATAAAGTAGACACCATTGAGTCCGCTACTCCCAAAACTTTTAACCGTTATACCCTGCACACCAGCGGCACCTCGTTCGGCACCAAATTTGAAGGGCTGGATATTTCCCGTTCCATATTCAAAGAGGTAGGCGGCCTGTTTCATGTCGGATCGGTGGGCATTATCATGAGCGGCTGGCTGGGTGCAATAAATTATGGTGTTATAGTGGCCAATGATGTGGATGCCTACGTTAGAAGATAGTTTCAACACATTATAAAATGGAGGTATGGCATGGGCAGAGAAACTGTTTTGTTTAAAACTGAAGAAAAGATGACCAGGAGTGCAGCAGCTGATCTGATGCGCCGGATGGCGGACAAGATCGACAGCGGCAAGGTGATCCTGCAGCAGGGCAAAAATAAAAAGGTGAACCTAAAGATACCGGGGCAGGTGGAACTGCAAATCAAGGCTGAAAAAGAGGTCGGCAAGCGCAGAACCAAGAAAAAACTGGAGCTTGAAATCGAGTGGCTGGTCGGTGCTGACAAGGACCAGGGAACCTTTACACTGGGGTAGCATTGGAGCATTTTTCAGGTCAAAAAGCGATTGTCACGGGAGCAACCCGTGGCATTGGGCGGGCCATTGCTGAGGCATTGCTGGCCGCCGGAGCTACGGTCATTGGTGTGTATGGTGGTAATGAGGCAGCAGCTGAGGACTTTGTTGCCTCCTGTGGAACAGCAGCAGATCGATTACAGCTCCATAAGCTTGATGTCAGTGACTACAGAGCTGTTGAATATTTTTACAGGCATGTTGAAGAAGAGTTTGACACTGTTGATATCCTGATCAACAATGCCGGTATTCGTCGTGACGGGGTATTGGCTATGATGAAAGAAGAGGATTGGCGGAGGGTGATTGATGTCAATCTCACCGGCGGGTATACTATGGCCAAGTTCGCGGTTCAGCTGATGATGAAACAGAAGTATGGCCGCATTGTTTTAATCACCTCACCCATGGGTAGACTGGGTTTTGCTGGTCAGGCCAACTATGCGGCCTCCAAGGCCGGTCAGGTGGGGCTGATGAAATCGCTCTCCAAAGAGGTGGCTAAACGCAAGATTACCGTGAATGCTGTCTCTCCCGGCTTTATAGCAACGGATTTTCTCCAGGATCTGACTGACGCCCAGTTGAAAGAGTATAAAAAGATGGTCCCGGCAAGACGGTTCGGCACCCCTGACGAGGTTGCCGATGCAGTACTCTTCCTGGCAGGAAAGAATGCAGCTTATATAAACGGCTCCGTGCTGGAAATCACCGGTGGCCTGTAGTGAGCTGTACTGATAAAGATTTTATAACCGGCAGAATACCACATCGACCACCTTTTCTCTGGCTGGACCGGGTTCTGGAACTTACAGGTGAGTCGATCCGGGCGGAAAAGACAATTCCTGCAGATCTTGACATCTTCAAAGGGCATTATCCCGATTATCCCCTTATGCCGGGCGTGCTGCTCTGTGAAGCTGTTTTTCAAGCTGGAGCCCTGCTTGTCGGTGAACTGCTCAAAGGTGAACAGGATATAAGCGGTGTGCCGGTTCTGACCCGTATTAACGGCGCAAAGTTTAAACGTGAGGTACGTCCCGGCGATACCATAGAGATTCGGGCAGCACTCAAAGAGCGACTTGGTCCGGCCTGGTTTCTTAAGGGAAGTGTGCGGGTTGGTGGCAAGGTTGCTGTCCAGGTTGAGTTTGCCTGTGCGATGAAAGCTTGATAAACTGACAATAATTCTGTTATTTACCACAGAGAGCAAAAGGACACAGAGAATATTGTTGAAAGATCTCTGTGCTCTCTGGGCCCTCTGTGGTTGATTTACTGCTTTTTGAAACCCGTAACGGTTAAATAGTATTAGATGAAAACACATGGATTTCCTGAATCTTGAAAATAAAAAAATAGTTATTTTCGGATTGGCCAATAAGAAATCCGTGGCCTGTGCCATCGGCCGAGTGCTGGTTGATGCCGGGGCAGCTGTGATCCATGTGGTGCGTAGTAAAGAACGTGCGCAGGTTGCCCGGAAACTGTTTCCAGACAGTCCCGTGTTTATCTGCGATGTGGAGGATGAGGCTAATATTATCCGAGTCCGCGATGAAATTAAAGCCCGGGTTGATGGCCCCATTGCAGGGATTGTTCATTCCATTGCCTTTGCCAATTATTCCGAAGGACTCAAGCCCTTCCATGAAACCGTGAAAAAGGATTTCCTGCAGGCGGTGGATATTTCCTGTTTTTCACTTATTGCCATAGCCAACCATTTCAAGGAAATGCTTGATCCGGATGGTTCCGTGGTCACCATCTCCATTTCCACTACCAGGATGGCAGCAGAAAATTACGGATACATGGCACCGGTCAAGGCCGCCCTGGAGTCTTCCCTCTGCTTCCTGGCCAAGTCTTTTTCCGGGTTTTCCCGGGTCCGCTTTAATGCCGTCTGTCCCAGTCTGCTTAAAACATCTGCTTCGGCCGGCATACCCGGTTATATTGACTCCTACCTGTTTGCAGAAAAAGCAATCCCGCGCAAAAAACCGCTCAAAACCAGTGAAGCTGCAAATGTTGCGGCCTTTCTGCTCTCAAATCGCTCATCCGGGCTGAACGGCCAAACACTGGTCGTTGATGCCGGTATGGGATTCAATTATTTTGATGCCGACATCGTACATAAGGTGGTCAGTTGATGCCTGGCAGCCAGTTGAACATTTTTTCACGGATCGGTGCTATGGTCAAACATGCCATTGCCGTGTTCATGGCCAGGGAAACTCCATTCTATGTGAAGTTATTGCTGGGCAGCGGCCTGATTTACGCTATTTCACCATGGGATCTGATTCCTGAGTGGGTGCCGGTGGTCGGAGTATTGGATGACTTTGCTCTGGCCGCCTTGCTCATCGCCTGGGCCAACAG
>JAYEKB010000321.1:0-9967 GCA_034660835.1 Thermodesulfobacteriota bacterium | reverse complement strand
ACACAATTATCATAAATAGCCCGCATATTTCACAAGTCGAGGCGGCTGCAGATGCGCTGAGCGCAGGAGTAGGCTATAGTTGCCTATGCCTGCTCCTGCAGCGACAAAGCAGGTGCGGTCGCATCGGTTTGCCTTCGGTGAACACTTTGCAAATTTAAAGCAGGGAATAATGCGCAATTTTATCATATGATTTACAGAGGTTACCTTAAAATGAGCAAAGTGTTCATGAAATATACGGGATAGGTAAGTGATCAGCGGCACCACAGCTTTCCGCGCTCGGAGTCTACGCTTACCTGCGCCTGGCCGCATAGATTATCTATAGCAATCAGTCACGATCACAAAAATCTGCAGCACCACTGACCGCTTACATTTGGAGGCACCGGCCAACTTATTCAAATAGAGGGACAGTCGAACTGTTATCGCAAATAAACATGGAAATCAAACAATATACTAAAAATATTTCAAGCCATTTTGAAGATTTTTCAGAGGTGATCATGAGTGACTCGCCAGTGAATATTCTCTCCATCCATGTGGTCGGCAGTGCACTGACTCCTGACTTTATCCCAGGACAATCTGATGTTAACTCCATTGTCGTTGTGAACGAAATAACCCTTGAATTTCTCGATTTCATAGTCAGGCTTGGCAAAAAGTACAGTCAATATGGTGTAGCCGCCCCTCTGCTCATGACACCTGGTTACATTGAGACTTCTTTAGATGTCTTTCCCGTTGAATTTCTGAATTTTTCCGCCATTCATCATACCATGTTCGGCCCTGACATTTTACGGGATCTCTCCATAGACAGTACACACCTCCTGCTGCAATGCGAGCGGGAAGTTAAGTCAAAACTGCTCTGGCTGCACCAGGGGTATATTGAATCCTTAGATGATGAAAAACAACTGGTCGTGTGGCTGAGTAATTCCATTACCGGTTATATACCGCTTTTCAGGGCTATTCTTTTCCTGGATGGTCATAAACTTATGCTCTCCGCCGAGGACACTGCTGCCGCCCTGGAAAAGTACATCGGCCTTGACACCAAAATCTTCAAAAAAATTGTCCAGCTGAAGAATCCAGACACTGCTGAAGACGATGAGCAGCTCTGTAACTGTTTTGCAGACTACTACAAGGCAACCCAAGACCTTAGCAAATATGTTGAAGAACTTACTGATTAGATTTTTTCTACTGCTGCTGCTGACGACGCCGGCCCCGCTCTTTGCTGTTACCCCGCCGGTGCCTTCTGTTCCGCCCGGACAGGTAGTTGACCTTGCCGGAATCATCGATACTGAGCAGGAACAGCAGCTTGTCAATCTTCTGCATGAACTTGAGCAGAAAACCACTGTCCAAATGGTTATCCTCACCATCACCTCCCTTGACGGTGAAGATATCAACTCCTTTTCGCTCAAAACTTCAGAACAGTGGCAACTGGGCCGGAAAGAAAATGATAACGGTTTACTCCTCACTGTAGCCAGGGAGGATAAGAAATACAGATTTGAACCCGGTTACGGTCTTGAATCGGTGCTGTCCGACAGACTGCTGGGATCAATCGGCAGAAAAGCACTGGTGCCCAATTTCAAGCAGGGCAACTATGGCCAGGGTATTGGTGCGGCAGCTGAACAGATTATTGATGTGATTGCCAT
Source organism: Thermodesulfobacteriota bacterium (assembly GCA_034660835.1). Classification (GTDB taxonomy): domain Bacteria; phylum Desulfobacterota; class Desulfobulbia; order Desulfobulbales; family Desulfobulbaceae; genus Desulfobulbus_C. Next base: position 8,333 of record JAYEKB010000321.1, on the reverse strand, counting down.
GCTCTACCAGGTGGAGATTACCGGTAAAGGTGAGCTGCCTGCCGTCCAGAAAAAAAACAACTCTCCGGTGGCAAAGCTGATGGTTATTCTGCCGATGCTGATTATGTTCATCATCATTGTCATTGTTAGAAGAAGTAACAGAAAGTCCGGAGGTGGAGCACCTGTCATCTTCCCATCAGGCTGGGGATCCGGTGGAGGATTTGGTGGCGGCGTCGGAGGCTTCGGTGGCGGCGGTGGTAGTTTTGGTGGCGGAGGTGCCTCCGGAGGATGGTAACCACCTTATACACGGATAGTATTGATCGTAATATTGCTACAGAATGGAGATAATTCATGGGTCAGGGCACTAAGGTTGCTGTTATAGTCTTCAGTATTATTATTGTTTTTTTCATGTGGGGCATAGTCCAGTATAACAGAGTTGTCGCCATTGATGAACAGGTCGATGCACAGTGGGCTCAGGTGGAGAATCAGCTCCAACGTCGGTTTGATTTGATTCCCAACCTGGTGGAAACCACCCAGGGCTATGCCAAGTATGAAAAGGAAATCTTTGAGAACATTGCCAACGCCCGTACCAGCTATTTCCAGGCAAAATCGGTCCCGGCAAAGGTGGCAGCCGCAAACAGCTTTGAAAGTGCCCTTTCCCGACTGCTCATGCTGCAGGAAAATTATCCCAATCTCAAGGCCAATGAATCGTTTTTACAACTCATGGACAGCCTTGAGGGTACTGAGAACCGGATAGCTGTTGAACGTATGCGCTATAACGAGATGGTCAAGATCCTTAACACCTATCGAAGAACCGTTGTCGGTCGCTTTATTTCAGCCATTGCCGGAGTAGAAGCTGCCGAATACTATCAGGTACCGGAAGGCCAGCAGGAAGCACCCAAGGTTAAGTTTGAATGATCTGTTTCTCTATGCTCTCTGTGATAAAAAAGATATCTTTTGGGTTGTAGTGGACATTGCCCACATTTTTTTGAAGACCTCTGCTCTTAAACAAACTTTTTTAGCTTCAACCAATCACTAACATCTTATGCAACTCTTGAAAGACACCATACTGAAATCGCTTGAAGTTACCTCCGGCTGCACTGAACCGGCAGCCATTGCCTTTTGTGCAAGTTTTACCGGCAAATATCTCAAAGAGCCCCCTGTCAGCTTTACCCTTACCATTGACCAGCGCACCTATAAGAACGCCTTTGCTGCAGGCATTCCCGGTGGAGGAGAACGGCGGGGTTCAGAATGGGCACTGCTGCTCGGCTTTGTCATGGCCTGCCCGGAAAACAGGCTGTCCATCTTTGCCGGACTGGATGCAGAAGCCCTGGCCCGGGCCGATCAGCTCCATGCCGACAAGCTGATCACTGTTGAGCTGGTTGATACGGAAGGACTGCTCATCCATATTACTGCCAGGGATAAAAATAATACTGTTCAGGCCCGAATCCGGGCCGGTCATACCCGGGTTGACCTGCTTAAGATCAATGAGGACGAACTGGATCTGGACATTAAGAAAAGCAGCCGGGAAAGGATTGAACCCTTTGCAGATGAACTGTTTGATCCGGAGCACTGGCCCGGACTGATTGACAAACTCTACCAGGACAGTGAACTGCAGCAGACCGTCCGCCAGGGCATTGCCTATAACATGGCCGCTGCCCTGCACGGCAAAAAATATGTCCATTTAGAAGGCGACGGCCTGGAAAACCTGGTCATGGGGGCCATCTATGCCCGGATGAACGGTGATCCCATTCCGGTGATGAGCTGCGCAGGCTCTGGTAACAAGGGGTTGACAGGTATGGTCCCGGTGGTCTCCTGGGCCCGGGAACGGACCATGGGCGAAGAAAAAGAAATCCGGGCCGTACTGATGTCCGTACTGCTCACCAACCTGATCACCTCCCGTTTTGGTGAAGTCTCATCGGTCTGCGGGGCTCAATATGCTGCAGGAGCAGGTGTGATCGGCGGAATTCTTTACCTGAAAGACAGGCTGGATCTTTTTGACGGTGCCTATAATAACTTTGTTTCCGCCATTGGCGGCGGCTTCTGCGACGGTGCCAAGGGGTCCTGCTCAATGCGCGGCAATGTTGCGGTTTCCGCAGCTTTTAATGCCATTGACCATGCCCAGGCCGGCTTTACGGTCTCGGGCCGGGACGGTTTTTTAGGAAACACCTTTCATGAAACCCTGGACCATCTTGCCCGCTACAATCCCCTGGTGGCCCGCTTTGAACTTGAAACCATTAAAATACTCCGGGACAAATGAACCCCATCAAAATTCTTTTCCCTGCTGGTGCGGCAATACTTTTCTTCTTTGTCCTGAACGCTCTACCACTCCTGGCTGCCGGCAGCCAGGACAGACTGCAGCAGAGCCTGAACCAGGTACTTGAAAACAGCCCGGTAACTACCCTTGGCTATACCGAACTCCAGGGTATTCCCTCTGAAATTGATCAAATCCTGCTCAGCCTGTATGTAAAAAACAATAGCCAGCCCTACTGGGTCACGAGAAACGGACCTACTCAGAAAGCGGCAGCCCTGTTATCAGTATTAAATATTGCAGCAGGGGATGGACTCAATCCCGACGACTACCGGCTCATTGACATCCATAATCTGTGGAGGAGCAGGAAACCGGAAGATCTGGCTAGACTTGATGTCATGCTCACCATGGCCATGGGAGCATATGTAACTGATATGCGGGAAGGTCGAGCCGTCACCTGTCTGCTTGACCCCAAGCTCTTTGCCGCTGCCCGTGACCAGAAAGTTGATATCATCGAAGTGATTCAGCAGGGACTGAGTGCTCCGGACCTTGTGCAGTTCCTGCAGCAGCAGGCACCACAGCATCATGGATACCAGTCCCTGAAAAAAGCCCTGGCGCATTACAGAATACTGAGAAGCCGGAACGGATGGCCGGTAATTCCTGCCGGCCAAGTTCTCAAACCCGGCATGCAGGACAACCGGCTGGATCTTTTGATACGGCGATTATCCATTACCGGGGATTTACAACAACCTCTTTCCAAGGCAGGCACCTATGATGGCCGGCTGGTAGAAGCAGTCAAACATTTTCAGAAGCGATACAATCTTGAACAGGATGGCATCATCGGCAAGAAAACGATGGCAGCCCTGAACATTCCGGTGCAGGACCACATTCGACGAATCATTATCAACATGGAGCGCTGGCGCTGGTTGCCCCATAGCCTTGATGGACAGCGTGTACTTGTTAATATTGCCGGTTTCCATCTCGCAGGTACCCTGAATGAAAAACCGGAAATCAGCATGCCGGTCATTGTCGGTAAGCAGCACCATGAAACCCCCGTCTTCAGCCACACCATGCGCTACATAGAATTTAACCCGTACTGGAACATTCCCAACTCCATTGCCGAAAATGAGATGATTCCAAAAATGATAAAGAACCCAGGCTACCTGAAAAAAGAACGTATCCGTATCTTCGACGGCTGGCAGGAAAATGCCCCTGAAGTCAATCCGGTAACCATAGACTGGCAGACCATCGGCAAGGGAATAAAAAGGTACCGGTTGCGCCAGGACTCCGGACCAGACAATGCCCTGGGAACCATAAAGTTTATGTTTCCCAACAGCTATAATGTCTATATGCACGACACCCCGGCCCACAGCCTGTTCAAACGAAACAACCGTTCATTCAGCCACGGCTGTATCAGGGTCAGCAGGCCACGTGATTTGGCATTGCATATTCTTGACAGGGATGACCACGGGTGGTCGAAAGAGCGGATCGACGCCCTGATTAAAAAAGGAAAACGCACGGTGGTCCTCTTGAAAAAACCGTTTCCGGTTCATATCCTGTACCGCACCGTTTTCGTTGATTCCAAGGATAATACAGTTCACTTTTACGATGATGTCTACGGACGTGACACCCTGCTGGCCCAGGCCCTGTTCACCGGCAATCAACCGGTACAATGCAGGTATTAGCGATTAATTAACTGATGCCCATCTACATTACAACTAGAATCGTGTCAACGCTGCTCTGACACATTTTTCTTGTTCTTTTCCGCGCCTGCGTCTTTGTGACTTGAGTTACATAGTTCTACTATGCGACCCAATCCACAAAGACGCAGGCACAAAAAACTACTGCGCACTCTTGCGCCATTTCATCGTTGACACGACACTAGACAAATGCAATAAATACGTCATGGAGAAAACATGCTGTTAAACAACATAGAAAGCGTACCGGGAAAAACCATTGTTGAACACTTCGGTGTTGTTTCCGGGTCCACAGTCCGGGCCAAACATATAGGCCGCGACTTAATGGCCTCACTGAAAAACATGGTGGGCGGAGAGCTGACAGCCTACACCGAACTGCTGCAGGACTCACGGCAGCAGGCAACGGATCGCATGATAGAACAGGCGGAACAGTTGGGCGCAAACGCCATCATCAATGTGCGTTTTGCCACCTCTTCCGTTGCCCAGGGGGCAGCGGAACTGTACGTTTATGGAACCGCAGTCCGGGTTAAGGGCCTGTAAGGAAAGAAATTGGCCGATATTGCGCTTAGATTTGGGCCAGGTTTGGATGCGGTGATTGAGCAGGTAAGCGCAGACTCCGAAACCGGAGGCGTAGCAGGTGACACCGCTTCGCTGTTACGTTGAGGATTTTACGATTGAGCCGCATTCAAAGATGGCTCGAAGATAAGATGCAAGATTGGCTGGGTTATTTTTTTACAGACCCTAATTAGGAGACGCTCATGGAACAGATTATCTTCCTGCTCGTGTTACTGGCCCTGGGTTATTTTTTCGGTTCCAGGACCGAGTCCCGCCATTATAAATCCATCCGGCAGCGTGAAAAGCAACTCCGGACTCTACCCGCTGTGACCATAAAAACAGTTGACCACACAGCCCGGGATATTGAGAAGGCGGTGCTTGTTCAAGGAAGTGCTGTCATTTCCATCGATTACTTCAAAAGAATTATGGCCGGACTGCGCAACATCTTTGGCGGAAATGTGACATCCTACAAATCCCTGGTTGACCGGGCACGGCGGGAGGCAACCCTGCGCATGAAAGAAGATGCCGGAGATGCCCACATCATCCTCAATACCAGGATTGAGACTTCGGCTATCGGCCAATCCGCCAACCAGCGCAGTACAGTTGGTTCCCTTGAAGCTATTGCCTATGGTACCGCAATTACATATACCTCAAATTAACTTACTGAAAGCCCTGACCCTATGAAACTGAAAAATTGTTGCCTGCTGATCTTTCCGCTTACCATTCTTCTGCTGCAGTTTTTTATCTTTCTGCCTTCAATTGCCGCTTCGGCTCCGGCCTGTGCGGAGCTTGTGAAAAGCAAATGCCTTTCATGTCACCTTGAAACCAGAATCTGCCGGAAGGTCAAAAAACGTAAAGGAAAAAGCGCCTGGAAAACAACCATTAAGTCCATGGTTCGTCATGGCACTGATTTAAACAAGTCTGAACAGAAACGATTAGTCAGCTGTCTCAAAAAGCCGCACAGTGAGGTGCTGGAATTTTGCGGGATGAAGGAGTAAACCGACAGTTGAATGTGACGGACTCGTAAAAAGCCCCTACTCCATCATTCCCGCCCAGGCAAAACCTTATTGATCGTATCAGATAACTCCTTCATCTTGAAAGGTTTATGGAGGAACCCATTCGGTGGTTTCTTCTCGGTCCCCTTAATAACCTCATCTTCTCCGTATCCGCTTGCGAGAATAACTCTTACCTCGTCGTTGATTTCCTTCAAATCATGTAGAGCCTCAATTCCGTCTTTTCTCGGCATTGAGACATCAAGGATGACCAGACAGACGGTTTCACGATGTGTCGTGTAGAGATCAACTGCTTCCTGGCCATCTACAGCCGTGAGAACCTCAAAGCCAAGATGCTTGAGCATTGCACTTCCCACGGAGGAGACCATAAGGTCATCATCAGCCAGAAGTACAACGCCTGAAGAACAAGACAACCTGCCGTCTTCTACATCGTGATACTCTATGGACTCGGAATATATATCTCCCTCATTTTCCAAAAATGGCAGCAGCAAGGTGACCGTTGTGCCCTCTTTCGGCCGACTCTTGACCGTCAGTGCTCCGTTGTGCGCCTTGACAATACCGGTAGCCACGGCAAGGCCCAGTCCTCTGCCGGTGAATCTGGTAGAGAAAAAGGGATCAAACATCCGCTGGCGAGTACAAGTATCCATTCCGGTGCCACTATCTGTAATCTCGCAGAAAACATACTGTCCCGCCGGCAAGTCATCATCACGAAACGGCAGAGGAAGACCAGTCATCGGCTGCCGGGCACAGCCGGTGCTGATAGTTATGTCACCGGGAGAATCGCCGATAGCCTCGTTGGCATTGAGGACCAGATTAAGAATTACCTGCCTGATCTGGCTATCATCAAACTCACAGACTGAGGGTTGGGGATCAAAATGAAAACTCAAGCCTACTAAGGAGCTTACACTATCCCGCAGCAGTTCTTCCATATCCTGCACCAGGCCGGAAAGTTCCCCTGCATCTTTTTGCAAGGGTCGCTGGCCGACATAGGTGAGCATGGAATCAGAAACCTGAGAGGCCCTTGCCGCTGCCTTTAAGGCATTGGCCGCCATGTTGCCGATTTTCGACCCGGAAGGTATCTGCAGCTGCAGCAGTTCCAGGTTGCCCATAAGACCCATCATGATATTATTGAAATGATGCGCAACAGCGCCGGCCATGACATTAAGGCTTTCCTGCCGTTGACTCTGTTCCAGATGCCGGGTTATGATTAATTTTTCAGCCTCCGTCTCTTTTCGTTTAGTAATATCCTGGATAGTCCAGATAATCCCCGGCTTGCTGTTATCCTGCTCGATAATGCGGCCGCTGAAATGACACCAGGTCAGTGAGCCGTCTTTTGACAGCACCTGTTTATCTGTTTCGTAGACTCCACTTTGCTCAAGGTTTTGAACGGCTTCCACCTTAAATGCGTCGCGTACCTCCCGGGAGCTGAACAATTTCTTCAGCGCCCCACCAACAAGTTCCTCCCGGGAATAGCCGCTTAAACGAATCATTTCAGGATTCACATGACTGATCTTTTGATCCGAATCAATCAAAACAATGCCCACCGGTGAATGGTCCAAAAGGGCCTTCATCTCCGCTCCGGCAACTTCCAGGCGATGGCTTGTTTGCCCGGCCACCTCTATTGCCTGTTGCAATTTTTCCGTCTGAAGTTCCAGCAGATGATTATTAATCAGGGACTGCCAGAAATCCTGATGCAATCGCTTGCAGTGAACAAAAGACCAGAGAACAAAAATAAAAATGGCGAGGCTGATATTTATTCCTTCAGGGGTTCGCAGCATGATGCCGGCAAAAATTACAGGAGAAAGCATGGCGATTACATAACAATTTGACACTGTTCTACGCATACAGAAGCTGGACACACCTCCTGCACTGATCCCTGCGGTATAGAGCATGGGAATAAGAGACTGAAGGGAAATTCCGTTCACAAAAACTATTGCCGTCAGGTATCCTCCCCATGCAATGGCTGTTATCAAAATCCCACTGAAAAAGATCAACCTCCAACGGGCAGGCCTTTTTTTCCGCCATGTTTTACTGGTAACAACAGCGAATATCCGGAGCATCATTCCGGCGGACAAAAATACGGAAAATAATGAAAAAACGACAGGATAGATGGTTAGGAAACCTGTTATAGATGTTGTGACAATAAATGCAATGATAAAAATAGCAATTCCGGGAACTGAGCGCCGAGCCATCTCCAGATCGGCTTGAGCAGTCATTACCTGAATGCTCTCGTCATTGAAAGACCATTTCTGCTCGGAAAGGTATCTGTTAATGTCATCGAGTCGTATCATGACCACCAGGAATTGAGTAATATAATTGTTGAGTTGAGATACAACTTGATCAGCTGAAGCTTTCTATCCGTAAGCAGGCTTCATGGGTATCATAATCATACATCATTTCAGCAATCTTTTTCCAGTACCTCATGAATATTTTCTCCAGGAGGAGTCAACGTGCTTTGCAGTTCGCATTATCTTCTGAGAAAAAAAACAATCTCCTGTCTCCGTACAATTTATGTAGTTAAAGCGTCAGCTACTGTTTTCTTCAGCTCATCAAAAGAATAAGGCTTCTTGTCATGCCGCAAAAACCATAGTCACTGTAGCTCGCCATGACCAGATCAAAAGGGGTACCGGAATGTATGGCCTCTCTGAACGCTTTAACCCGCATATTTCATGAACACTTTGCTCCAAGCAGCATAACATACGGATTTTTTCGTGATAATTTCGATATATTTTTTTCTTGAAAATTTGCAACGTGTTCACCGAAGGCAAGCCGATGCAGCCGCACCTGCTTTGTCGCTACCTGAGTAAGCATAGGGGACTATGGCTTTCTCAGGTGCTC
>JAYEKB010000320.1:0-2279 GCA_034660835.1 Thermodesulfobacteriota bacterium | reverse complement strand
ATGGTATAGGTTCCGGCCAGGGAAGTCTCTTTGACAATTTTAAAGGAACCTATACCATTGCAAGAATGAACAGTAAGATAGGCAGTGGTAACCGATTTATCATGGAACAGTTTGTCGATGGTTCCATGGTTGAGGGAGAAGCAGAGGAATATAGCATTGAAATCTATGATCCTCTTACATCAAGTCATGAAGAAACTGCCACGATTATGGATGCTCGAGCAATCCTGAACCGGTATGCCGACGAAACATATATTTTTGATCTCTCTGTCTTTGATCCCGGAGGGAAAAAGATCAAGAAAATATTGACCGAGGGTGATCTGATTACTACGGAAGGCATGTTGACATCCGTTCATCGCTGGATCAACAGTCCGGTCATAACTGCTTCAAAAGGCAAACCACCCAAGTTGCCGATTCATACCAGTATGGAGATGCGTTTCCGTGACGGCCGGGTAAAAGCGATCAGCTTTGTTACCAAATCTACCATGGACCGGAGTTCAGAGGTATTTGAGGATCTGTGGTTTTAAGAATATCGGTGGGCTGTGCCCGTTGTAGGGGAGAAACAATGAAAACAATTCTTCATCTAATTACCGTACTTCTTGGTATCTTTATCTTTACTTCGATATCCTCTGCTGCAGACACTGATAATGCAGCAAAGAATGGTAACCGATTTATAATCGACGAGAGGACGGTCACCGATACCGGGACCGGTTTAATGTGGGCCGCTGGAGACAACGGTGCAGACATCAGTCTGGTTGATGCACAAGCGTATTGTGAAAATTATACCGGGGGTGGATATGACGACTGGCGACTGCCCACCCAGGACGAGTTGGCCACCCTCTTTGATCTGGAAGCCTATAAGAGCAGCGGCTATTCCATAATCGCCAGCATAAAACTAACCGGCTGTTGTCCCTGGGCCTCGGATCAAAAGGACGCAAGGGTTGCCAGTTTTGATTTCGAATACGGTAATCCGGACTGGGGACATCCCATGTCAACCATCAATGCCAGGGCGCTGCCGGTCCGTGCTGCCGGGAATGATTAAGGTATGAGGTAGAAGGTAAGAGGAATAAGCTGTTTGCTTCCCCACCCTTCTACCTTCTACCTTTTACCTTTTTAATCGGTTTTTTTCGCAATCCGTCAATGACGTGTCTGATTCCCATGATCGGATTCGTTAAAAGCATCCTTGGACCTATTGCACGCATGACTTTCCGAATTGTCTCCCGTTTGTCCGGCCTGTAGCAGTGGACCGGACATTTACCGCAGGTAGTTTTTCCATTCTGAAAGGGGCATTTGTCCAGACGTTTACGGGCATAGGCAAGCAGTTCGTCGCATTCCGGGCATAATTCATCATTGTGATGGTGATTGAGACGGCAGTAGTGGCGGATCATCACTTCGATAGTTTTTTTTTCGCGCTGGATTCGGCTATTTTTTTTCATGCTTATTTTTTCTAAGGGGGTATCTGCAAGAGCAGTATGGTGCCTGTACCTGAACAATTTGCCTCTATTATCGACACAGGTCAAGTCATTCCTGTGGCCGTGTGACGGAGGCAAAATAGAGTGTTACCATTTGGTGACACAAAAAAACGGCAGGTTTGTTACCTGGTGGTAACGATGAAGGCGAGTAGATGTGTAATTACTTTAAAACATAGCATGTTTTTTTTGGAACAAGAATTGCATCTCTATGGAAATTATAAGTAAAATTATTGTCGCTGTTAACGCAGGGAGGTTTTCGTGCAACAGGAGTACAAATCAAAAAGCTACAGCCATGTGTTCAAGATCATTCTAGTTTTGATCGCTGTCGTGGGTGGTGGAGTTGCTGTGCGGGCGATGGTGATGCCGAAGACGTTTGGCGATTTCGGCCACTATAGAGGCAGTGCTATTGAAGATGAGATGAACCGGCCCATCCGCAACGGCACTAATGCCTCCTGTCTTGTCTGTCATCCTTATATCAGGCAGATGCATCTGGAAGGTGTGCATAACACGGTTTCCTGCGAGTTCTGCCACGGTCCAATGGCTGATCATGTCAAGGATGGCAAGGTAATTGCCGACCTGCCCAAAAAACAAGGAGAAGAAATAAAAAATCTCTGTCTGCGTTGCCATAATCAGATCATCAGGGCACGACCCAAAGAGTCGATAAAGATGATATCCATGCCCCAGCATCTTGAAGAGAAACATGTTCGAATAGATCATAACTGTAACCAATGCCATAACGTCCATGCTCCGCTGATGTGGGTAAATCAGGCCAAGGCAATTGTAGGTGCAGGGGAGGACTCCAAATGATGG
>JAYEKB010000319.1:0-10010 GCA_034660835.1 Thermodesulfobacteriota bacterium | reverse complement strand
ATCATCCCGGATTTCTGCTGCCCGTGCAAAGACAGACGCCGCCTCTGCAAAACGATTAAGCTGATACAAGGCCAGTCCCTGGTTGTACAGGACCAGGTCAGCATCCGGAAAGCGGACAAGAATCTGTTCATAAAGTTCCACGGCCCGCTCATAATCTTCCTGCTCATGGGCTGCAAGAGCCTTATGGTATACCTGCTGCAGATCCTCAGCCATGCTCACACCACAGGCTCTACTTCCTGTTTGAGCAGACAGCAGGAGATCCGGTGCCTGGGACTGCCGTCAGGAAGATAGTCTATAGTATCGGGCTGCAGCAGCTTGTTCATCACGCAGCCCTCCGGGATGTCAAGAGTAAAAAATCGATCTTCATTGAGCCCGTCGCGTTTGATGAGCAGGTCTTCCTCAATGGAAAAACTGTGAATGGGAAAATCTTCACAGAGCGGGCACTGGTACACCCGGCCGTTGGGAAAGATAAAATAATTCTCAGCTACCCGGCCGGCACATTGAAACTCATCTTCCGGCTCAAGAAAAACCCTGGGATAGGTGACATGGATACCTGCCCCGGCCGCTTCGCTGGCCACCTGCGGCACTATGTCCAGCCAGTGCTGCGGATCCACCTGCCACTCCATACCTTTTTCCGGCTTACCGGCAGCCGGTTTGCCGCGCAAGCCAATGACCTGAATAAAGAATCGCTGAACACCAAGATCTGCAAGAAGGGCCGGCATACGGTGCAGATGATCAATATTCAGGGCGGAAACCGTATAGATCAGGCTGGTGTGAAAGCCAAGGGCCACGGCCTTTTGCAGGTTTTTCGTGCAAATGGTAAAGACATTGTCACCACGAATAGGATCATTTACTGCCGCGTCCGGACCGTCCAGGCTGAAACTTAAAAAATCAAGTTCCTTCGGGGTCACCCGGTCGAGAAGGTCATGGAACAGGTAACCGTTGGAGTCCACTGTAACTCCATAGCGCATGGATTTTGCCGCCTTGATAATAGCGGCAAGATCCGGATGCATGGTAGGCTCACCACCAAGCAGAATTAGATTTGTATCCTGCTTGGGCCTGGCAAAGAGCTTTAGCCATTTCAACACCGTCTGCAGGGGCAAAGTTGCCGTTCCATGCTGGGCTGGATTTATATAACAGTGCTTGCAGGACAGGTTGCACCCGGTCAGCAGATGAAAAAAAACATTGCGCTCACCGGACTTAAAATCAACGGTGCGGGCTACCGGTTCAGTGGTCATAATTTTTCCTTAATAAAGTAATGAATAGGGAAAAGGGAAGAGAAAAGCCATGATGACTATTTCCTTTTCCCTTTTCCCTGTTCCCTGTTCCATTGTTCAAAAGTATAGTCAGCAAGTTGACTCCCCTGCCAGTATGAGTAGTCCCGAAAAAAACGGCCAAACAAGGCCAGGCTTTCACTGCGAAGCACAGCTGATGCCAATGCAACTTCCATATCTTTGTACAGAGGAGACAATCCCTGCAAAGCCAGAGAAGTCCCGCCACCCATAACATCTTCATACGCCCAGACAAACCTGCGAATCCCGGAGAGCAGCATGGTGGCGTAACACATCAGGCAGGGCTCCATGGTGCAATAGGAAGTGACCCGGCTGCAATCAATACCGGGATGATCGGTAAGCAACTTTCGCAGGGTAACCACCTCGGCATGATCAATTTCATTAAACAGTGCACCAGAACTATTCTGGCGATGTCCACGTCCAACTACCTGGTCGTCCAGCACCAGCACACAGCCCACAGGAAACTCTCCTGCACCCAGGGCCAGCCTTGCTTCATCCAGGGCCTGACGCATGAACCGTTCATCGAATTTCTGCTGCAACGCCTTACCCGCCTTATCCGTCATTTCTCTTCCCTATTCCCTTTTCCCTATTCCCTGTTTCTTTCAAAGACTCCTGCCAAAGCACAATATACTCTTGGCAATCACTGTCCTGGTCTGCGGCTGAACCCAATCATGATTTTGATCGATAAACGGCAGGAACACCAGGGTAGAGGAAATATTTTCAGCATGTGCGCCGGACAGGTAGGGGAAGACTTTTTTCGGGCTGGTAGCAGAGGCGGCCAGAATGACCTTTATCGCCTGCCGTGCCTCAATAGACGGCAGCGTCACCGGGTACAGGTTTGACCGGACATGAAACTCTTCTTCATCATCAAGACGCCACTGGCTGATGGAGAGCTGACGACCTGTCCGAAGAAATATCTTGGGTCGCAGTTTAAAGGCAGGTATCCAGAAATTCATTACCCGCTCATGCCACTGGTTGCGAATAATAACAGGTTGATTTGTCTGTACCATAAAATCCGCGAAACTCCAGATTTTCATGGAGGGCAGATGGACCGAAACCTTCCAGAACCCCAGATACACGGACGTATCAGTCCCGCCTGGTACTATCTTGCAGGAGATGCGCTCAAGTCCGGCCGTTCCCACCTGCCAGGCCGTATCACAGTTGCTGCAGGTGAGCACCAGACAATCGCCTTCACCATCCAGGCTCCAGCCGCAACGGGGACAAAGCGTGGCAAGAAAATTAACCTGCCAGCGCGGATTGAAAGGAGCTCCTTTCAGGGGAAATGATGAGATTTTTTCAAGCGCTACCAGTGGCTGATCTACGACCGCATCGATCAGCATGTCATCGGTACGGATCAGAGGAAGATAAATAAAGCTCACATTCTCTCCAATATAAGCACGATGGTACAACTCGCCTCCACTCTTTGACGACAAGTCATTGATACGGGCTGCCTTGTCCAGGATCACTTTGGCCTTAACGCTCAAACGCAAAAACCGGCCCCGGCTCTCTGCATTGAGGCGAACAAGTTTCATGGCCTGGGGACGCATGCCCAGAGAAGGGGGCAGACCAGGCATGGGAAAACCGTCCCGGGTTGTATCCACTACCCTGTACGAAATACCAGATTCCGTAACAAGAAAAATATTGCCCTTAAACCGAAGATACGGAGCATGGAGCAGCCGATCCTGTTCTGCGGCAGCAACCTTGCCGGGCAGTCCATAACGAAAGGGCCCGTTTGCCTGGAGAAAATTTTTAACCCCGCAATAGGGGCAGGTCAGCAACCGGTCTGAAGCCTGCAGAGTAATCAGACCACCGCATTGCGGACAGGGTTGTTCAACCTGAATTTGCATTGATATGTCCCGGCTTGTTACCTAAATCCTGTTGGTGTTACAGTTTCCGCCCGCAATTATTGCAAAATTTTGCTTCAGGAAGGTTTTCACTTTTGCAATGGCCACAAACAATAACAGCCGGTTTCTCGCTGGCCGGATGGCCGCAACGTGGGCAGAACCGGGTTCCAGGCGTTAAATTTTTACCGCAGTTTGTACATTGCATCAAGACAACCTGCTGGTGCCCGCACATGGGGCAAAACCGGGCATCAGATGGAATCAAACTTCCGCAATCAGCACACTGAGTTTTTACAGGTCCGGCAGTTGCTGCGGACTGTCCGCCTGGTTGAGATCCGGCAAACATGGCAGGCATCATCATGCCCATGCCCATGCCAAGCCCGGCACCAGCCTCGCCGCCTGCTTCCGAAGCCTTTTCCATAGCCATACCGGCCTTCATACGGACAAACTTATCCATGTCCTTGATCACCCGAAGCCGACTGGAGTCATCTATGGCAGACTGGACATCCTCAGGCGGCGTAATAGAGGTTATATACAGCTCATCCAGAGCAAGACCAAAACGGCTAAAATCCTTAACCAGCCGTTCTTTCAAACCAGCTGCCAGTTCATCAAACTTACCGGGCAGATCAAAAAGGGTGTCCAGTGTTTCACCAAGATAGTCATTCAACCGGGAAACAATCACACGCCGCAAATACTCTTCAATCTGCTCAGTGGTGTACTTACCCATGGTCCCGGCCAGGGTGTTGATGAAGAGTACCGGCTGGACCACCCGGATATTAAAGACTCCATGTGCCCTCAGCCGGACAAGCCCAAGTTCTGAATCACGAAAGGCAACGGGATCACGAGTGCCCCATTTCAGATTAGGAAAGACCTTGAGATTGACAAAATACACCTCAGCCCGCAGTGGACTGATCAAGCCCCATGGCGCAGAGAGAATCTTGGTAATCAACGGGATATTGCCGGTTTTCAGGGTGTGACGGCCAGGGCCGAACCCATCACCTGCCCTGCCCTTGTAAAAGAGGACAGCAGCCTGACTTTCACGCACCGTCAACTGAGCGCCAAATTTGATCTCACCGGAACCATGCTCCGGCAACCGGTGCAGCAGTTCCTGGCCGGTTTCATCAAACCATTCCAGTACTTCCAGCAAAATTACATTGTCAACACCCATCACTATCTCCGGAAAAATTTACCTGCGTTGTTTGATTATACAGGAGAGCGATCAAGATACCAAAAGAGAATTCTGCTGACAGCAGGAAAACGAGAGATAAACCTGTATGCTTCTTGGTATAAAGTTGTAGGAGCCCAGTCCCCTGGGCGATAAATGGAAAGATATCAATCGTGTCAATCGCCCAGGGGACTGGGCTCCTACGCACATCCAAAGGTATTGGAATCACTACATTACGTATCGGGCAAAAACATAGCAGATATCAGCTAACATTACAACTAGTTATAATTCATACAGTTTCTCATCATGAACCGGTGGCCTAGGGCCGGAGCTGACTTTTTTCTTCATCGCTTCCAGTGTAAAGGCATCGTCAGAATCCAGTAAATCACCCATTTCCTGCTCTATCTGGTCGGGATCTTCGCCTGCCTCCATGCGTGACAGGGCCTCTTCCATCTGTTCACCCATGGAAATACCTGTCTTGTCGGAAAACTTACGCATCAGGGTGGCCATCTGGCGGGGATCGTCCTCGTTTATTCCCTCGGCATCCCTCATCAGTCCTTCAAAGGCCTGTTCCATTTTAGTTTCATCGAGCCCTGCCAGGGGATCGTCACCATTTTCTTCCTTTGCCTTACCAATAGTGGCAAAGGTGGACATCTGTTTGCTCAACTTTTTCCTGCCGCATTTCGGGCAGTCCGGTCGCTTTTCAGTATTGATACGACTGGAAAAAAAATTAAAGATCGTATTACAGTCCGGGCAATAGAATTCGTAGATCGGCATGGAATCGTTTATTGGTAAGCCATCAGGGGCACCCTTGATAGCTTACACTGTTAAGGTAAGAAATACCGAACAGTTATGAAATCCCTGATCGGTTACGTTTATTGAATTCTTAAATTTTACTGTTTATTACTTCCTGGAATCAAGCCAACGTTGCAATGAATCCTGGCTCTCTCCCGAACCTTTACCAAGCAGAAGACTGGCTACACTGACATCCTCGTCAATATCCTCCCAGTGGATCCCCTGCCCCTCTCCTATAAGTCTCCATTTCTTTTTTTCTGCAGAGGTAGCATGGTATAATCTTGGAAACCATGGCAAGGGAACTGATACTGTCCGGCCGTCATTCAGGTCAACATTTAAGGAATCCTCAGTAACCGAAACGTTACTGGCAGCCGGAACTTCTATTTCAACAGCCAAAGTAGTCATTCCACGCCTCCAGTAAATCTATACGATGCTCAACAATTATTTCTAAAATCTGCGAGAGTTCTTTTCGGCTATAGCCACCGCTTGCCTGCAACCTGACAGGCTCGAGCCATATTTTGGCAATTTTATCATCCCGCTCAACATGTACATGACAAGGTTCATCACGATCACCTGCATAAAAGAAAAAACGAAAAGGCCCTACTCTCAGTACTGTTGGCATAGTTATCCTGGACCCATCATCATTTTAAGCATTTCGCAGAACAGAGTCAACATCCTTACTGCGTACCTGGTCGGTAATCAACACTTTGCCGATGGTTTCAGGCAGCACATAAAAAACCCGGCCACCGATTGTCTTCTTATCAGTGAGCAGATATTTTCTGATTGCATCCCGGTCAAGTTCGGTAGGAACAGACACGGGCAGGCCGTAACTCTCAATCATTGTACGGATCTTACGGGCGTCCTGCCGGGACAGACAACCTGTTTTCACTGCAAGATCAGCGGCAGCACACATACCGATACCAACGGCCATGCCATGAATAATCTGAAAGTTGGAAGCGGCCTCCACGGCATGACCTATGGTATGACCATAATTTAAAATCCTGCGCAACCCTCCTTCCCGCTCATCCTGCTCCACCACCCATGCCTTGATCTCACAGCAACGGGCAATGAGCCGGGTAATCACGTCCTGGTTCAGATCAAAAACAGCATCACGATTGCAGTCCAGAAAAGCAAAAAAGTCCGCATCGTGGATAACACCGTATTTAATAACTTCAGCAAGCCCTCCCCGCAGTTCCTCCCGGGGCAGAGTCTGCAGCACGTCCGTGTCAATATAAACGGCCCTGGGTTGATAAAACGTACCAACCAGGTTTTTTCCTTCCGGAATATCAACCCCGGTCTTACCGCCTACCGAACTGTCCACCTGGGCAAGCAGGGTTGTCGGCACCTGGACAAAAGGGATACCACGCATGTAGATTGAAGCCAGAAAACCGGTAATATCACCGGTTACCCCTCCGCCAAGGGCTATAAGACCATCCCCACGGTCAAATCCACGTCCGGCCAGCTCACTGGCAAGAGTGGCCATGTTCTGCAGATTCTTACTCTCCTCGCCGCGTGGAAAGGTAATCAGCTCAGCCCCAATACCGGCGGACGCCAGTGACTGCATCAAACTATCGCCGTACAGGCCGGCTACATGTTCATCACTGATCACCCCATAGCGGGTGGCATACTTGTTTCTTTGAAGATCTGCACCAATATCCGCCAGCAGGCCCGAGCGGATATGAATCGCATAACTACGTCCATCAAGCCCCACGGTTACCAGAGTTTCCGTCATGTTTTTTCCTGTTCCCTCTTCCCTGTCAACTTGCATAAAAAAAGGACCGGCAAATGCCGATCCTTTTTCGTTACACATTACTTAAGTAGCTGAGATCAGCAACCAAAGGCTTTCTGCATATTGGGAACAGTCTGCTTTTTCCGGCTCATCATGCCGGGAATCCACATGGAGTTACCATCCAGCTTGGAATCAAATGCTCCTTCTACAACAGAATCATCATCAGAGAGAACTACCAGCTGGGTTCCCTCTTTGACAACATCGGTGAGCATCAGCAGGATGGTGTGATGTCCGCCCGCTGCCTTCTGCTCCTTCATGGCATTGTACAGATCATCGCGAATGGCAGCAACCTGGTCCAGGGTAGCAAGTTCCAGCTGACCACAGCCGACTTTGTTACCATTCATATCAAAATCTTTGTAGTCACGGTTCAGCAGATCGTTGGCGGAAAAACCTTCCACTGTACTCTTGGCCTTGAGCATCTCCATGAACAGCTCATCAGTATCAGCAACACCGGCAATCTCTTTCAGCTCGGCAACAGCCTTCTTGTCCTCATCCGTACAGGTGGGAGACTTGAAGTTTACAGTATCACTGAGAATAGCAGCCAGCATCAGGCCAGCCACCTTAGGATCAACTGCAACACCCTGGGTATCATACATTTGCTTCAGCACGGTTCCGGTACAACCAACAGGCTTAACAAAGCAGAAAATGGGATTATTGGTGGTTACATCGCCGATCTTATGATGGTCAACAATTGCAACCACGTTGTTGGCATCCAAATTATCCGGGGCCTGATTCAGGTCACTGTGATCAACCAGGGCAATGGTCTTACCCGTGGCATCGGTCATGATCTCGGGCGCGGAAACTCCAAAACGATCCAGAACTGTGATGGTCTCAGGGCTCATTTCACCCTGCATGCTGGGGATAGCATCCTCACCACCGGCTTTCAGCAATTCTGCATAGGCGATTGCTGCGGTAACAGAATCGGTATCAGGGTTTGAGTGACCTGTAACATAAATAGCCATACTTCTTACCTCCTTAAAACGGGTTAACAATATAAAAAACAAACCATTTGTTAGCAAATGCACCAACAGTCTTCCCGGCAAAATACTATTTTGCAAGGACAGTACAAAACCACAGAATCTTAGCGCTTTCAACAAGGAGCGTCAAGGGTAAAAAGGTTAGAATTATGTTAAGATAACGAAATCAAAAATACTGTTTACAGAGATCAACACTCCTGATTTAAGGCGCAGTGAACCAGCCGGTTTTTTCTTTTCTTATTCCTGCTGCAATCTGTTATATTTAAAAAAGCAGAGTCACGCAATATTCATCCCGACAGGGAAATTTTTCAAATCATAATGGACCTACATCCCGAAAACCAGGAACCGACACCCCGTAAATCCAGGAGAAAATATTCGTCCTGGCCAATTGCGTTTATCGCTATTCTTGTAACGACTGTGCTGGCAGGGGCATGGTTTCTTTTCTCGCCCGGCATCCAGACCCCGGACTCACGGATAGAGACGGTAACCCCTGCCGACATCTCCACGGAAAAGCCTCCTGAATCACAAAAACACCATCAGCCGGAGCAAGTAGAAGATGAGGAACCGCCTCTACTGAATCTCCCTTCTGATGCAGAGGAAAATACCCAGGTTATTGCTCCTCTGGAAATGACTCCGCAACAGCAATGCGACCAACTGGCTGAAAAACTGCTGCCGTTTTTCGACCACCTTGACGGTGAACTCTATATCAAGGAGTTCAAACTCAACCAACCCATCCTGCAATATTTCAACAAGTTAACGACAAAACTGCTCGCCAATCCTCCCGTAGTCACCCGTGAATCAGACGACCTGTATACGATCCTTACCAATATGGCCCATTTTTTCCGTGTTATCGGCCCCAAAAATATCCTGCTCATGAAAGGTATTCTGGACCGCGAACGGGACAAGATCGAGGATATTGCAGCAGAACTGTACCAGTGGACCATTGTTGACCAATGTAACAATGATACATTTCAAATGAACGCACCGCTTGACCAGGTGTATGAATATGCAGGTTTTTTCCTCAACACCATGGGCGGGCGCTCCTATCTGTTCCGCAGAGACTCAAGATCCCGACTGCTGGTCAATTACTATGCAATCCTTATTGTTAACCTGGCAAATAAAGAAAACATGAACCGGCACGGTCTCGATGTCAGAGAAATCATCCCCAGGCTCATAGAGGAAATCGAGGCAACAAACCAGCTGATCTACAAGGAGGATTATATTGACAGGTTGCTGGAACTTCAGGAGAAATATCAATAAATACAGGGAAGAGGGAAAAGGGAAAAGTAGGAGCCCTGTCCCCTGGGCGATTGGCCATATACCAACATCTTATCGCCCAGGGGACTGGGCTCCTACGCATCAATACGCCCAAATAAAAAAGGAGATACCCGAAGGTATCTCCCTTTGACTTACTCAATGAAATTGAGAAAGAGATTACATGGAGTCTCCGGAAGCGGCACCCTGCATCTTGACCTCAACTTTCTCGGTCAGGCCTGCATAGTACTTCTTGAGGTGATCCAGAACCTCGTCGCGACCAAAATGATCCACGATGTCAGCGCCTTCAGACAACGCCTTACGCAGCTTGGTACCGGAAAGGATAACGCGGTCATCCTTGCCGTGGTTACAGGTACGAAGCGATGCCATACCGTCACACTTGTGGCAGTAGAAGGTCCAGTCGATCTTCATCGGCTCACACAGCAGGTCCTTAGCATCATCACCGGTTTTCGGGATGCGATCAAAGATATCCTGAGCCTCGAACAGACCGTAGAAATCACCAACACCGGCATGGTCACGACCAATCAGCATGTTGTTGACGCCGTAGTTCTGACGGAAGGTAGCATGGAGCAGACCTTCACGGGGACCGGCATAACGCATATCAAGCGGGTAACCAGCGTTAATAACGTTATCTTTAACAAAGTAGTTGTCAATCAGGATCTCAATAGCCTTGACACGGGTATCAGCCGGGATATCACCAGCCTTCAGGTTACCGATCAGGGAATGAATCAGTACGCCGTCACATACCTCGATGGCGATCTTGGCCAGGAACTCATGGGAGCGATGCATGGGGTTACGCAGCTGCAAGGCAGCAACCTTGGACCAGCCACGCTCTTCAAACATGGCACGGGTCTCTGCCGGGGTCAGGTATACGCC
>JAYEKB010000318.1:0-2290 GCA_034660835.1 Thermodesulfobacteriota bacterium | reverse complement strand
AGAACGGGCCGGAAATACTCCGGCAAGGAGATGTTTGCCCGGGTGGGGTGGGGGCTTGCGAGTCCCCTGTTTCGTTTCAGCCCCCGGCCCCTGTTCGGCTTGCGGCGGTTTCTGCTGCGGCGTTTTGGGGCCCGGATAGGCAAAGACGTACATATCTACAACTCTGCCACCATTTACATGCCTTGGAATCTTGAAGTTGGTGACTGGTCAAGCATTGGGGAGCATGCCTTTATCTATAACCTGGGGAAGGTGAAGATCGGCGAGCGGACAACCATCTCCCACCGTGCCCATCTCTGTGCCGGTACCCATGAGTATACTGATCCGGCCCTGCCGCTGTTGAAACCGGCCATGGAGATCGGCGATAATGCCTGGATATGCGCGGATGGTTTTATTGGTCCAGGCGTGACGGTCGGCGACGGGGCGGTGGTCGGTGCCCGGGCAGTGGTTGTCCGGGATGTGGAACCATGGTCTGTGGTTGCCGGCAATCCGGCAGTATGTATTAAAAAACGGAAAATGAATAATGAGTGATCATGTGATCCCCGAATACGGCTGGAAAGACAGTAATGCCAACTGCTCCCATGCGTATTTACTCTCAGCTATAGAAAAGGCCCTGGCTGACTGGCGAACGGCCAATGCAATTGCAGACAGTGCCCGCCTGCGCCTGTTTGATGCCGGCTGCGGTAATGGCTACCTGGCCCATGCCCTGGCCGGGAAAGGGTATGAGGTAGCAGGGTGTGATTTCAGCCACGAGGGTGTGGCCCAGGCCAGGACGCTGCTGCCTGACGCCCGTTTTGAAGAGATGTCGGTGTATGATAATATGGACGAGGTCTTCGGGGGGGGGCGTGGGATATTGTTCTCTCTTCGGAGGTTATTGAGCACCTGTATGATCCCGGAAAGTTAATTCAAAACGTATTGCCCATGCTGCGGCCCGGCGGCCTGTTTATTATTACCACCCCGTATCACGGATATTTCAAAAACCTGGTAATGGCAGTCACCGGCAAGATGGACAACCACTTTACCGTATTGTGGGATGGTGGACACATTAAATTCTGGTCGTACAAAACCCTGTCTACTCTCCTGCAGGAGAATGGGTTTAGAGTAGACCACTTTTATGGTGCCGGTCGTTTTCCCTGGTTGTGGAAGTCGATGGTACTTGCGGCTGTTAAAGAGACTTAGCAGTGAACAGTCAAGAGTCGGCAGTTAACGTCTCAAAAGCGTTTCGCTTATCATGCAATTAAGAAATGCTACATAACTGAGCTTGACAAATTGGTTGTTGCGGATGGATGATCCGATGGAAATTTCCGTTTTAATACTCACCCTGAACGAGGAAGAGAACCTGCCCAACTGTCTTGCATCGCTTGATTGGTGTGATGATGTAGTGGTTCTGGATTCGTTCAGTAGCGACAGGACCGAACAGTTGGCAACAAAGGCTGGGGCTCATTTTTTTCAGCGGAGTTTTGATAACTATGCTACCCAGCGCAACTATGGTTTAAACAAAATTTCTTACAAACATGACTGGCTGCTGATGGTGGATGGTGATGAGACTGTATCACCTGAGTTGGTTGCGGAAATGTATAATGTGCTGGCAAGCGGTAAGAAAGAGACCACTATTTATCGCATGCGGCGAAAGGATTTTTTCCTGGGAAAATGGATCAAGCGCAGCAGCGGTTATCCAACCTGGTTTGGCCGTCTGATGAAAATCGGCCATGTACGAGTGGAACGATCCATTAACGAGGAATACGTTACCGATGGTGAGATAGGATATCTGCAGGAACACCTGCATCACTACCCCTTTAATAAGGGCTTCAGTGCATGGATTGAAAAGCATAACCGTTACTCAACCATGGAAGCTGAACTTCTTGTTCAGAACAGTGTAAACAAACCGAATCTGAAAGAGTTACGCAGCAAGGACCCTGCTCTGCGAAGACGGGCAATCAAATCCTTTTTCTACCGCCTTCCTGGTCGCCCCCTGCTCATGTTTATTGCTCTCTATTTCTTTCGTGGCGGTATCTTGGACGGGAGGGCCGGTTTCACCTTCTGCAGTCTCAGGGCTATTTATGAATACATGATTAACCTGAAGGTAAAGGAACTCCGTCGCCGTGGGAAAAATTTACCGGTTTGAAACTGTTGCCATGTTGAATCATTTTTATTCGGTGCTACCATTGTTGCCATTGTAATGATGACTCTCTTGAGTAGCGATTCGCTGAATGAACTGTACCTGTTTGTTGCTCAAATATTGCCGCTTGATCCAGCCTTGGTAAAAAAACATGCGACAGAAATTTCCAATACC
>JAYEKB010000317.1:0-10028 GCA_034660835.1 Thermodesulfobacteriota bacterium | reverse complement strand
ACGATTTTCAATTACAAAATCCTCAACGTAGCCATGCTACGCCTCCGGTTTTGTGCAATCAAATCGTACAAATCTAACCCAAATCAGAGCGCCTAAATGCAACACTTATTTCTTAACAGGCCCTAAGTAAACAGTATAGAAACAAAACGCAGAAACGAGAAACGGGTCAAATCTCACATAGTAATGATAGGGGCCAAACCACGTTTTCTGAGGCTGTAAGTATGGTCCCCGGTTTCCAACAAAGGGGTCCGCTGGCCCACCTGTCCCCTACTGTCTTGAAATCCGGGTTAACTCTGTTCTGGAATTACAGCAATTCGCTCCGGTGCATTAAAAATATTCACCCGATCCGGCCTGGCATAGGCGGCCAGGGTTACCCCTGCCCTTCTGGCTATGGCCAGACCAAGCGATGACGGCGAGGTACGGGACATGACGATTGGAATGCCGATACGGGCACATTTAAGCACCATGTCAGACGTTAAACGCCCTGTGGTGTAGATTGCACCGGAGGCGGAAAATTTGCCCATAAGAATTGCGCCAATCACTTTGTCCACCGCGTTGTGACGGCCCACATCCTCATAATAGGCCTGCAGTTTCCCCTCCGACCAGAAACCGCAGCCATGCACGCAATGGGTGTCCCGGCCCAGGGGTGAGGCCTGCAGGGCCTGACGGATAAATCTACGGATTTCAGGAAAGCTGATCAAACACTCTTTAAGCGGATCAAAGGCGCCTTCCAGCATCTCCCGGGATATTTTGCCGGTACCGCCGCAACCAGAGGTAATAATCACCTCTTTAGGCTTCATCATCTCATCCACATCTGCGTGCACGGAAATACGGCCATCCGGACAAACCAGCACCTCGCGCACCTGCCCGGGCTCGGTTATATAGCCCTGGCCAAAAAGAAATCCCGCCCCAAACTCTTCAAGCCCGGTTTCAAGCACCATGGAGGTTCCAATCTCCTCATCATTAAGCGCAACCGTATACGGTACCTCAATGGCCAGACATTCACGGCGTTCTGTGGAACCGTCCGGTGTAAGAACTACTGTATCCTGAACAAGGGTTACCTGATTTTCCATATCCGTACCGACTCACCGGTGTCTGCTTCTTTCCTGTCTTCGGGCAGTTCTATGAGACAATCTGCCGCCGCCATGGCTAGCAAACGACTCCTCTTTTGTACAGGGGTGACCTGCAGTTTTTCCCCAACCCGTTGCAGGGCTCCATACATAATTTCAGTCCAGCCTGTCTGGCCATGCAGCGGGCAGGTCAACTCTGCGGTGTATACTCTTTTATACTGTCCCCTGTAGCCGGACAGTCGTTGAATACCGGGCAGGGCCAGCAGCAGGAAGGCAATGTGATTGGATGGCGGACCACCGGGCAGGTTGAAGATTAGAGTCTCGTCCCTGCGGCCAAAACAGATCCCCTTGCCCGGTCCCACCCTCACCCGGCGAAAGACCGGCTCTACTTTAAGGAAATCCATTGCCCGCATGGTCAGATCTTTATCCCCGTCCAGCACTCCACCACAGGTAAGCATTACATCAAACTTTTCAAGCAGCGGCATCATCTGCTGCTGCAGATTCTGCAAATCATCATGGATGATGACCGCACTGGATTCCATTCCCAGATCACGCAGAGCAGCCTGCAGAGTTACAAGGTTACTGGCCGCGACCTTACCCGGAGCAATGGGATTGCCGGGTTTGACCAACTCACTGCCGGTGGCGACAATCACAATCTTCGGCTGCCGATATACAGAAATTTCGCTTATTCCGGCAGCGGCCAGCAAGCCGATATGGGCAGCCCGCAGCCTGGTTCCGGGCCGAATAAGCACCTCGCCTGAGCGGACATCGTGTCCGTGCTCTAATATATTGCGGCCGGGATGGGCATCACGGAAAATTGTCACCCTGTCACCATCTAACTCGGCAAACTCGGAGGTCAGCACAGCATCGGCACCCTGCGGCACTGCAGCCCCGGTCATGATGCGAACCGTATTGCCGGAACTGACCTCCAGCCCTTCCTTATCCTGACCGGCAGTCAGGGTACCAACCACCTGCAGGGTCACTGGATGTTTCCTGGAGGCTCCATCAATATCAGCTGATACAACAGCAAATCCATCTTTTAACGATGCATCTGTTGATGGACAATCGGAAACCGCAGCTGTATCAGTGGCTGTAATCCTGCCCACGCCGTCATTAATATGCACCAGTTCCGGTGCAAGCGGCTCGATTTCCCCTATTATTTGACGGGCCTCTTCCAGGCTGATCAGGGATCTGTCGGCCAGGCTGTTCTGTTGTGGTGTCTGCATACCTTAACCAAAAACAAGAGTAGAAGTTCCCCAGCACGCCATTTTCGCACGGTCAGTCCGTCCGGCATACCGACCGCGTATAGCCGGGCGGCCTGCCTGCACGAATATGACGACTGGTAAACTTCTACAAGTCAACGGGTTAGCCAAACTCAGTCAATTCTGATGAACTATTACAAACAAGATTGGGTTTTTCTTCAAGCGATTTTTTATTTAATTATCTACGGTTTTCTGGTACCTGTTATCCAATTTCATGATGTTAACTCCCTGATGGAAAAAACAATAGTATCCAACACAAGGTAATCCATGCCCCCGATCATCACATTCATAGGCTGGCACGACTGCGGCAAAACTACTCTGGCTTGCCAGGTTGTCCGCCACCTCAAAGAACGCGGCTACACTGTTGCCGTAATCAAATCCACCAAGGAAACAGGTCTGATCCTTGACCAGGAGGGAACAGACACCTACAGTTACCGCTTGGCCGGAGCAAACGCTGTCACTCTTATCGCCCCGGATCAGATGGTCATGAAAACCACAAATCCGACCAGAGTATTAACTACCCTGGCCCATCGCTACTTTTCCGACATGGATCTGGTTGTGGGAGAAGGATTTAAGGAGGAACGACAGGTAGTAAAAATTGAGGTCTCAAGGGGAGACACTGAACTGCTGCGTGACCAGGTGACAGGTGTTATAGCCATTGCCACAGATCGAAACATTTCAGGTAATTTTATTTTCCGGCTGGATGAGAGCAGTGAGATTGCCGATTTCATAGAAAAACGATTCCTCAACAAAAATAGACAAAAGAAGGAGCAGACTGTCCTGCTGGTCAACGGCAAAAGAGTGGTCATGAAAGATTTTGTCCAAAAAGCCCTGGCCGGAACGGTGAAAGGTTTTGTCAACACCCTGAGAATCAACGGAAGTGATATCCGGGACATAGAACTGCGCATCCGCATAAAAAAGGAGTAACCTGTCCTCCAAAACAATTTATGCAGTGAGCTGATCAATGTAACTTTTCAATAAGCTGTACTAATGGCCGGTTGACATGTAGGAGCCCTGTCCCCAGGGCGATAAAACTACGGCATAGTACCACAGGCCAACAATCGCCCAGAGGACTGGGCTCCTACGGAAATCGAAACCACCGATTATTGAGAGCGTATGAAACAATAAAACACCCTAACCCGCATATTTCACAAGTCGAGGCGGCTGCAGATGCACTGAGCGCAGGAGTAGGCTATAGTTGCCTATGCCTGCTCCTGCAGCGACAAAGCAGGTGCGGTCGCATCGGCTTGCCTTCGGTGAACACTTTGCAAATTTAAAGTAGGGAATAATGCGCAATTTTATCATATGATTTACAGAGGTTACCTTAAAATTAGCAAAGTGTTCATGAAATATGCGGGCTAACTCTTTTCATTCATCCATATCATCAAATGTTGAAGAAAGCCGAAATGTTTGACTGACTGACAGTTCTTTTATTTCCTGTTCAGTTGCCTCTGTACGCGTACCGATTTTTCGGGCAGGATTGCCGGCCCAAATCTCGTAAGCTCCGGGATTTTTCGTCAACACTGATCCGGCACCAATCACCACTCCCTCCGGGATATTGGTTACCTGGTACAAAACGATTGTCCCGTCATGAATCCAGACATCGGCTCCGATTTTTTTATCCTGCCAGATAACTCCGTGCTCTTCTTCAACAGCCAGTAGTGGTCTGCGGCCCAGGTGAATATGGTCGTGGGTGTAGATTCGGCAGCGTGCCGAAATATTACACCAGGGGCCGAGTTCAATGGAACCGGTGCAGTCCAGCAGGGCAAAACGGCTGACCAGGATATTGGTTTCCCGATCCGGATCTTCAAACACTGCCGGATGCAGGATCAACTCTCCCTTATGTATATGCCCGTGCGGATGCCGTACTGCCTGGTCAAGGGCATAATCGAGCTGGGCTTTTGTTAGGGTGGTTGGGGGCATCACGGTTTACGGTTGACGGTTTACGGTTTTGGCGGACACATCCCGCCGTGCTGCTGCCTAACAGCCTGATAGCCTACAGACTGCTTTTCTCCACTATTTCACTTACATCACCGGACAGGCCGGGAAGGTCTGCGATTCGTTTAAGCTCGGTTTTCATCAGCTTCTGCCGGTTGGCGTCATACCGTTTCCACATGGTGAGCGGGGTCAGCATTCGCGCTGCGATCTGCGGATTCATGGGGTCAAGCTCCATGATTCGATTGGCCAGAAAACTGTAACCGCTGCCGTCTTTTGCATGGAACTGCTGTTGATTGCTGCAAAAGGATCCGATCAGTGACCGGACCTTATTGGGATTTTTCATACTGAAAGCCGGGTGTTTCATCAACTCCTTTACCCGCTCAAGGGTTCCGGGCAGAATGCAGGTCGCCTGCAACGTGAGCCACTTATCCACAACCAGGGGATCATCCTGCCATGTATTATAAAAATCGGCCAGCAGTTCATCGCCGGCAGCCCGGTCTGCATTGACCACCCCTGCAAGCGCCGCTGACACATCGGTCATGTTATCCGCCTGCCGGTATTGCTCTATACCGAGTTCCAGCACGCCGGGGTCTACCCTTTCACCCGGCTCACCAGTCAGCAGGTAAGCAAGACAGCAGTTGCGTAATGCCCTGCGTCCGGCCTCCTCTGCCGAATATTGATATGGTCCATCGCTGCCCAGGCTGTAATAGTTTTCATAAAAAGTATCCCGGTGCTCCAAACTGAGCTGGTAACGAAAATCCTGACGCACCAGGAACACTGCATCCGGATCTATCACCTCCATTTGCTGACCTATCCAGGTCTCAGTGGGCAAAACCAGGGATAGTGCCAGGAAAGCAGGATCTGTCAGCTCATCGATCAGGATCTGATCAAAGGCCTGGTGAAACATCTCAGGTACCCTCACCTGCTGTCCCTGTTGATAGGCTGCAATCTGTCTGAGCAGATACTGCAGACCGAGCTGCTGTCCAGCATCCCAGCGATTAAACGGGTCCCTGTCATGGGCCATGAGAAAAGCCAGTTGCTCCTCGTCAATATCCGATTTCACCTTCACCGGTGCGGAAAAATTTCTCAGCAAAGACAACACCGGTTTTTCATACACGCCTTTGAAACAAAATTCCTGTTTTTGTTTATCAAGAATCAAAACAGAATTATTCAGTTCACCGCCGCTCTTGAGCTGCAGTTCCATATCTCTGCCCTCCCGGTCCAACAGGCCAACTGCAATCGGCATGTAGAATGGCTTTTTTTCCAACTGACCAGGTGTTGCCGGGCATGATTGACTTATCAAAACCGTAAATTCCCGGGCATTCTCATCATAGGCCTGCGTAACAGTAAGCTCCGGAGTTCCCGCCTGGCTGTACCAGAGCTTGAACTGTGACAGATTGGTATCGTTGGCATCCTCCATAGCCCGGACAAAATCATCACAGGTCACTGCCTGGCCGTCATAACGCTCAAAGTAGCAATCCATGCCCCGGCGAAAGCCTTCAGCGCCCAGCAGGGTATGGATCATGCGGATCACCTCTGCGCCCTTGTTATACACGGTCAACGTATAAAAATTGTTGATCTCGACAAAGGATTCCGGCCGCACCGGGTGGGCCATGGGACCGCTGTCTTCCCGAAACTGGAAGCTGCGCATCACATTGACCTCACGGATGCGTTTGACCGGCCGGGAGCCCATATCCGCAGAAAACTCCTGATCGCGAAAAACCGTCAACCCTTCTTTCAAACTGAGCTGAAACCAGTCACGACAGGTTATCCTGTTGCCTGTCCAGTTGTGAAAGTATTCATGGCCGATAACCCCTTCAATACCCTCGTAATCGGTATCGGTTGCCGTCTCAGGCCGGGCCAGTACATACTTGGAATTAAAGATATTAAGCCCCTTGTTTTCCATGGCACCCATGTTGAAATCATCAACCGCAACAATCATGTAGGTGTCCAGGTCGTATTCCCTGCCAAAAACCTGTTCATCCCAGCGCATACTCTTTTTAAGCGACTGCATGGCATGACCACATTTGCTGCCATTGCGCTCTTCAACAAAGATATGCAAGGCTATCTTACGGCCGGACATGGTGGTAAAATTGTCTTCAACGCGCACCAGATCTCCGGCAACCAAAGCAAAAAGATAGCTGGGTTTGGGAAATGGATCGTGCCAGGTGGCAAAATGACGACCATCTTCAAGTTCGCCCTGCTCCACCAAATTGCCGTTGGCCAACATCACCGGACAAGTATCCGGATCACCGACCACTGTGGTGGTAAACACGGCCATTACATCGGGACGATCCGGATAGCAGGTTATACGGCGAAACCCCTCGGCCTCGCACTGGGTGCAGTAATTTCCCGATGACAGGTATAATCCCTCAAGCGCGGTATTAGTCTCCGGAGCTATGATGGTCTCGATCTCCAACTCAAATTGGTTTGGAACCTTTGTCAGCCGCAGCCTGCTGCCATCATAGGAGTTCTCGTTTTCCGTCAGCCTTCGACCATCCAGGCTGACTCCTTCAAGTTTAAGATGCTCGCCGTTGAGTTCAAGCGGTGCCTGCGCGTCAACCGCCGACGGATTACGCTGCATGACCAGGCGGGACACGACCCTGGTCTGTAGCGGATCCAGTTCCACACGCAGATGCACGGTGGATACTAAGAATGGATAGGGTGTATAATCTTTCAGATATATAGTTTTATTAGATTTCATGGCATTGCATCCTAATTAATTATTGAACCACGAAATACACGAGACACACGAAATTCTCTTCTTCTCTTTTCGTATAGTTCGTGTATTTCGTGGTTAACACATTGCAGGAATATTCCTCTATTGGTAATAACTACAAAACTAATACACAATCATAAAATAGAACATCCCATCCGTTTTTTAACAAACTGCCCAGGGCAGGAAATATAATAACTTTGAACCTTAAACCTTCCATCCATACAGATATTCTAATCATCGGTGCGGGTCCCGGAGGGCTTGCCTGTGCAAAACTGCTGGCAGAGCATGGCCGGGAGGTTATTGTCCTTGAACGGAAAAAAGAGATCGGTGCCAAGGTCTGTGCCGGGGGCATTACCTGGGACGGGCTGATCGGTCTTGTGCCGGAAGAGTTGATTGAGCGCAGTTTCTGTGAACAGTATGTGTTTTCCAATTACCAGAAGGTGGTGGTACGTGAAAAAAATCCTATTATTGCCACCATTAACCGGAAGACCCTGGGGAAATGGATGGCGCAACAGGCCATGCAGGCTGGTGTAGAGCTTGTCACTGACACTCGGGTCAGTGAAATCAACGGTCGGACGGTTACTGTAAAAACCCCTTTCGGGGAAACAAAAACATATACCTGTTCACACCTGGTCGGGGCTGATGGCTCAACCTCCATGGTCCGGCGCAGCCTGGGCATTGCTACTGAGCAGCTGGGACCGGGCATCAACTACCAGATTGGTGGTTCTGTTAAAAAAATGGAATGGCACCTGAATTCCAAAGCCTTTGGTTACGGCTACGGTTGGATATTTCCCCATAAGGAGACGGTTTCCATCGGGGCCTATGGCCCAAAGGGCAACATGAGCGGAGGCAGGCTCAAAAAAAACCTTATCAAGTGGGCATCTGCAAGGGGATACAATCTGCAGGGAGAACAGTGCCGGGCCGCGCTGATCAACTACGATTACCGGGGATATTCATTCGGCCCCACCTGGCTGGTGGGTGATGCTGCCGGGTTAGCCTCGGGACTAACCGGAGAAGGGATTTATCCCGCCATTGTCTCCGGGGAAACAGTTGCCGGGAGAATCATAGATCCGGACTCCACTGATGATGCCATCACCAGTATGATCAAAAAACAGCAACTGCACCACAAGGTCATCAACCTGTCGGCAAAGAACCCCGCTTTCTGCTCCCTGCTCATGGAAATGTTGATCCTGATGCTGCGTCTGAAATTCATTAACTTTCACACCCTGGAAATGGCGGTTGCTCAGGGAAAGATGCCACAATAAAGCAAAAGCATCCTCTCCCTTGCCATTACCTGCATCCTCCATTAAACTGTTACGCTGAAGTATGTGACTTAAAACCTGACACCTAAAACCTAAAACCTTATACCTTGTTTATGGCAGCGAAAAAAAAGACTATTATCTATAATATTCTATTTGTACTCATCTGCGGCGGCCTGTTTCTCTTTCTCTGGAATGCCCCACCCGAAACAACTTCTCAGCTGCCCCATGATGAAGATCATGAACGGTTCATGAACATGGGCAAAAAAGAAGCTGAAAAATTCTGCGGGGAATGCCATGCTCCTGACAAGGTCGCTCCCCTGCCTGAAGATCATCCTCCAAAATACCGTTGCCTGTTCTGTCACAAACGGGTCAACCAGGAAATATAGATCATGTGGAACATTAAAGACGTATACTATGTGTCCGACTCAACTGCAATAATTGCTGGAGATATTGGCAAATCACTCCTCTGTCAATTTCCCGATATCAGCTTTAACGAAGAAAAAATTCCGTTTGTTCGCACCAAAAGCGAAGCCAAAAAAGCCATTGCCCATATCCTGGATCAGTCAGCCGGCCTGTGGCCGATTGTCTTCTGCACCATCAAAAACAAAGAAATTCGCGACATTCTGGATGTGGCGGAAGTTGAAATGATGGATCTCTATGGCGGATTTCTACACAACATGGAGAGAATTCTTGAGACAAAGGCTTTGCTGGAGCCCTGTTATTTCAGAAAAGGATTTGACCTTGATAATAAAACCGCAGACCGGGTGGATGCCATTCACTTTTCCCTTGAGCATGATGACGGCCAGAAAACCGGGGAATACGATGATGCGGACATTATCGTGGTTGGGGTCTCCCGTTCCGGCAAGACACCGGTCAGCATCTACCTGGCCTCCCACATGGGACTTAAAACAGCAAACTTTCCCCTGACCCCGGATCATCTCGATGCACACAAGATGCCCGTCGACATTGTTCGCAACCGAAAAAAGACCGTGGCATTAACCATTTTCCCGCAAACCCTGCACAGAATCCGAAAAAGACGATTTCCGGGCAGTACCTATGCCAAACTCTCAACCTGCACGACAGAGCTGCAGCAGGCGGAACAATTGTGCATGCAGCATGGTATAAAGTCGATTCAATCCGACTACAGATCCATAGAAGAACTCTCTGTACAGGTTACCCAGTTACTGGGTATCTCAAAAAAGAAATGGAAAAGACACTGATGGACAATATGGTGACTCTGCACGATATTATGCGTGCCAGGCCAAATGTTTACCAATACCTCAGCCCTACCCCGCTTTTTCACTACCCTGCACTGAAAAAACTGGTCGGGACCGACATCTGGATAAAACACGAAAACCATCAGCCGGTGGGGGCGTTTAAAGTCCGCGGCGGCCTGCACCTTGCAGCTTCTCTGACAATTAAACAGAAAGAGGGCGGCCTGTACACGGCATCAACGGGCAATCACGGCCAATCAATCGGCTTTGCCGCCCGGGCATTTGGAATTTCGGCCACAATTGCCGTGCCTGAAGAAGCTAATCCCGGCAAGATAGCTGCCATGAAAGGACTGGGAGCCGAGGTAATTGAACATGGAAAAGATTTTGACACGGCCCGGGAATGGATAACAGCGGTTGCCCATGAGAAAGGCGGTTACTTTGTCGGTCCCACAGATGATCCACTCATCCAGGGGGTCGGCACATACGGCCTGGAAATAATAGAGAGACTGCCTGAGGTGGATGTTATCATCGTGCCGGTCGGGGCAGGATCCGGTGTCTGCGGA
>JAYEKB010000316.1:0-2308 GCA_034660835.1 Thermodesulfobacteriota bacterium | reverse complement strand
GGAGGATCCACACAAGTAAACCTGCCGCCACACGCAAAACCCGAGCCTCAGGTGATCGGAGAGATCAGCGTACTCTCGAATCCGGCTGCAGTGACAGAGGGAATGGATGCCCAGGGGAATAAAAAAAAAGGCCGGACAGTCTACCTTCCGCCTTCCTTTATGGAGGCACAGCTGTTGACCGGTTTCGATGCTTCTACCTCAGGAAAAGGAACCAATAATCCGGAACCGCTCCTGCTCAGGATTCAAACCCCGGCAGTTCTTCCAAATGATATCAAGGCCAACCTGGCCGGTTGCTTTGTCATCGCCGAAGAGGTTGGCAGACTGGACAAAGAACGTGCCGACGTGCGGCTGGTATCCTTGTCGTGCCTCAGCAATGAAGGTAGAGCTATTATTGACACACCGGTTAAAGGCTTTGTCACTGATTCGGACAGTAAAGTCGGTCTTTCCGGCAGGGTTGTATCCAGAATGGGAGCAGCCACAGCCAGGACAATCGTGGCCGGATTTTTCGGCGGCATGGGTGATATGCTTAAATCAGCTGCTACCACTCAATCAACTTCCGCCCTTGGTACAACCACCTCGGTTGATTCATCGCAAATTGCAAAATATTCTATCGGAGGCGGCCTGTCGGAAGGAGCCGCAAGTTTGCATGATTTCTATCTGAGTCTTGCCAAACAGGCCACCCCAGTCATTGAGGTGGGAGCAGCCAAGAAGATCACTGTCATTATTTCCGAAGGGAAGGAATTGGAGATCAGGGAGTGGTGGCGTCATTTGCAGGATCAACATCTGGATAAACTTGTGGATCGCGCTCTGGCGGATAACCTTGACCTGGATCAGGCCCGTTCCCGGGTGCGTGAAGCTCGTGCCCAACGCGGTATTGCCGGAGCCGAACGTTTTCCGACTCTGGACATATCCGGTTCATCCACCGCCCGGAAGATCGGGGAAGCCCCGTCCGGCGAGCTGTATTCCGCCGGGTTTGACGCAGCCTGGGAACTTGATTTTTTCGGCAGGGTCAGACGCTCGGTAGAAGCTTCCACCGCTGAAATGGAAGCCCAGGTCGAAAACATGAGAAGCGTTCAGGTGACGTTACTCTCTGAGGTGGCGCTTAATTATGTCGAGCTTCGCTCTTTTCAGAGTCGATTGAGTTTTGCCCGGGCCAACGTTGATCTGCAGCAGGAAACCAGGGATATTGTCCAGGCACGATTTGACGCCGATCTTGCGGGTCGTCTGGACTTGCGCCAGGCCGAGTCTAACCTGGCCACAACTAAAGCTCAGCTTCCGCCTCTGAAAACCGGTCTGCAACACGCCATGAACCGCCTTTCCGTATTGATCGGTGAAAAACCGGGAGAGGTCAACGCCATGCTGACCAAACCTGAACCGGTTCCTGTGGCACCGGCTGAAATCGCCATCGGTATCCCGGCGGAGCTCATGCGCAGACGCCCCGACATCCGCCGGGCCGAACGTGAACTGGCTGCTCAGACTGCCCGGATAGGCGTTGCCGTGGCTGATCTATATCCACGCTTCCAGTTAACCGGAAGTTTATCATTTAGTGCCACTGATGCAACGAATCTCTTCACAACTCTAAGTCGCGCTCTCAGTGTGGGGCCTTCTTTTAAGTGGAATATTTTTAATGCCGGAAGTGTCCGCAATAATATCAAAGTCCAGAATGAGCGTCAGCAGCAGGCTCTGCTCGCCTATGAAAAGTCTGTGCTGACAGCCTTGGAAGATGTGGAAAATAGTATCGTCTCCTATGCCCGTGAGCTGGATCGACGCCAGGAGCTGGAAAATGCCGTGGCTGCCTCCCTGGAAGCCGTTGATATGGCGCAAGAGCTCTATCAGAGTGGATTACGTGATTTCAACTATGTGCTTGATACCCAGCGCGCTCTGTTTGTCCAGCAGGACAGCCTGGCCGCAAGCAATGCAGAGGTGACTTCCAATTTGATTCGCCTGTATAAGGCCATCGGTGGTGGTTGGAATGCTTCTGATAACGATGAATTGAAATGACAGTTTATGATCAATTGAACATATTCCCTGGAATGTTATCTTAAAAAACGGAAATAAGATGATACATACTAATTGGATGAGGGTTGGTTCCAATTTCAATCGAATACTTGATTTGACATATGAGAATTGTAACGGATGCGATTATTTCAATTTTGATGCCGCAAATCAGTGAGTTAAGTGATAGAGGTGTATTATGCAGGCAGTCGCGAAAGCGCCCCGTATTGATGTCAAAGTCACCGGGGAAGTATCTGAAAAGCTCCTGAAAACGCTTAAAGATGAATGCAGAGATGTCCTGGTGATCATCACC
>JAYEKB010000315.1:0-2331 GCA_034660835.1 Thermodesulfobacteriota bacterium | reverse complement strand
ATTACAGTGAACGGGTGGAATTGGATGACTGGTACGTTTTGAACTATTCCCTGCGCAGTGATATTTTGATTATTCTCAAAACCATTCGCTGTATGTTCAGTGGTAAGGGTGCCTATTAGTGTCCGTTTCTCGACAGGTTTTTTTGCACAAACCTTAATGCATTGACTGGAGCATAATGGTTTTTAGTTCGATCTTTTTTCTCTATTTTTTTCTGCCGCTGACACTGCTGCTCTATTTTGCTGCAGGCCCTCGCTACAAAAATTTCCTGCTGTTAGCTGCCAGCCTGTTTTTTTATGCCTGGGGGGAGATGGGCTATGTTCTTCTTATGCTGTTTTCCATTTCGGCAAACTGGCTTGTAGGGTTGTCAATAGAAAAAGCAAAGAAACGAGGAAATACGGGCAGGAAAGCACTTGTCGCTGGTGTTGCCCTTAATCTGCTGCCGCTGGCATTTTTTAAATACGGAAATTTTCTTGTCGATAATATCAATGTAATTCTGACAGCACTGAATGCAGGGGAAATTGAATTATCCGCTGTACATCTACCCATTGGTATTTCCTTTTTTACCTTCCAGGCCATCTCGTACATAGTTGATGTTTACAGACAAGAGGCAGATGTTCAGAAGAACCCGGTAAACCTGGCCCTCTATATTTCATTGTTTCCGCAACTGATTGCAGGTCCCATAGTCCGCTATCATGACATTGCCAGGGAGATAGTTGACAGAAAAACCACAACTGCTGACTTCAGGGATGGGGTGCTGCGTTTTGTCTGCGGTCTGGCAAAGAAAGTACTTATCGCCAATCATTTGGGAGCGCTGGCGGATCATGTTTTTTCACTGCCTGCCGGTGGTCTTGGCGCAGGTTTGGCATGGCTGGGCATTATCGCCTACACTTTACAGATATACTATGATTTCTCCGGTTATTCCGACATGGCGATCGGCCTTGGCCGGATGTTTGGTTTTCATTTTCTTGAAAATTTCAACTATCCTTATATCAGCCGTTCGATCAGTGAATTCTGGCGGCGCTGGCATATATCACTGTCCTCCTGGTTCAGGGATTACCTCTACATTCCGCTCGGCGGAAGCCGTGCAGGAACAGCCAGAAATTATTTTAATTTAGTGCTGGTGTTTTTTCTTTGCGGCTTATGGCACGGTGCCAGCTGGGTATTTGTCACCTGGGGACTGTATCATGGTTTTTTCCTGGTATTGGAACGTAGCCCGGCCGGCCGTCTGTTAAACAAAATGCCTGTTCCGATCCGGCATATCTATACAGTGGTTGTAATAATGATCGGTTGGGTTTTTTTCCGATCTGACACGTTGGGCCAGGCACTGTTGTACATTGGAGCGCTCGTCAATTTTTCAGGTGCTCCTTATCTTGATGCCAAGTTGTTTGCCGCAATGAATAACGAGTTTTTTCTGGCGCTTGCCTTTGGTTTCCTGTTCGCCATGCCGGTCATTCCGGTGCTGAAGATGAGGCTGGATAAGAGACTCGAAAACATGACCGGTTCAGGTGCACTCTTTTTAAGAAGCAGTACTGCCGGAGTCTTGATGATCTGGATGGTGTCATTGATTATTTACAGTTCGGCAGAACTCATCAGCGGCACCCACAATCCATTCCTTTATTTTCGTTTTTAGCCGTCATGCAATCAAGCAGCCACTCATCAACGCAGGTGTGGGCGCAGAAGAGTCTTTATCTGCTTGCTGCAGTATTTTTGGCACTGTATTATTTATTATTTCTTTCCGGCCAATTGAAATCAATAACTATCGAACTCAGGTTGTCGGCAGCTGAGCCTGGTCTTATGACCTTTTACCTGCCGAATTCAGAGAACGCGTACCGTCAGTCAAAATCCAGATCTATTCGTTATCCCGCAGGCTCCAGCAGCCTGCAACTGGCTATATCTTATTTTCCCGTTGATTTGAATTTGCGATTCGATCCCGATAGCAAGCAAAACGATTTTCAGCTCCAGTCTCTTTCCTTTACAAGGGCAGGTAACACAACACGATTGAATGCCAGGCAAATTGCCCCTTATATCGTTGGGGCAATAGGCATGGACTGGGCATTGGTTTCAGATCGCCTGGTAATGACGCTGAAAACAGATGATCCACAATTGATCCTGCGTGGCCTGCCTATTCCCTCCGCAAATTCAGTACTCTGGTTCAGTCCGATACCGGTACTTTTTTTGTTGATGTACATAGTAAGAAGGGCAAGCAGTGTGCACGTTCAATGGGTTGGCAGGCTCACTTCTTTTGCCATTGTCATCCTTGCTGTGCTGTATTGGTCGGGCGGATTCTTTCCCCAGGACAATCTGTATAAGGCCCTGGTGGTTGCCGGACTG
>JAYEKB010000314.1:0-10248 GCA_034660835.1 Thermodesulfobacteriota bacterium | reverse complement strand
CTTAACCTTACCTCATACAATCTCTACTTCCATGAAATCTTACGACCTGCTACAGGGTTGTTATTAACTACTTGGTGAAAAAATTTGAATTTACTACATTTTGACTATTTTCAATAAGAAAGCAAATGGTTAACCTGTTTCAGCCCCCATGTCAAAATCCCATGTTCAAGCTGGCGTATTCAGCCGCCTGATTGAATCTTTTGACTAAACTGCAAATGCTTTATCGCATCATTTTTTTATTATCTTTTTGCGCTTATCTGCACGGCGTTTGCGGATCATAATCGTATCTTCTGCCATGCCCAGATAAGTTCTTCGCAAGGCATCTTCAAAGGAACCAAGTTCACCGCCCTGTTCAGTCTGAATAGCCTTGGCTTGATCAGGTGAGCTAAAAGCCATCTTGCTTTCCTGGGTCATGGTGCCTTTCAGTTTGGAGCCGATCAGATAACTTGCCTTGTCAACATTAATTAGTGTTTTTGGTGTACCGTCCGCACCGAAATCAGCGGCGTAGATGGCCTTTACCCCGCGATCCAGATTGAGAGAAAGGTTGACGGCAAGGCAGCGAATGGAGCAGGTGCCTACAGCCAAATCATCATCATAATGCACC
Organism: Thermodesulfobacteriota bacterium; assembly: GCA_034660835.1. Classification (GTDB taxonomy): domain Bacteria; phylum Desulfobacterota; class Desulfobulbia; order Desulfobulbales; family Desulfobulbaceae; genus Desulfobulbus_C. The sequence continues at coordinate 9,644 of JAYEKB010000314.1, read as the reverse complement.
AGATGACGGCTGTGATTCCACATGTTGCGGCCCATACCGCAGTGGGGGCAGGCAGGATATTTATTAAGCTCATCAGTCAGGGGATCCGGGTCAGGTGCGGTTTTCGGGATAAACTGCAGGGGGGTGGAATCACCGTCGCAATGCTCACCCTGTTTCAACCAACCCTTGCCGGGCATCATAGCGCCAATGCTTTTGGCACTGGCTGTGACGGCATACATTCCGCTGCAGCCGGCTATAGTAGTAACAGCCATCATCTGTAGAGCGTGTCTGCGGCTTATCTTTCGGGTGCTCATTGTATCTCCATTTTTTGAAGTTTAATTTTATTCTTCAATGAGGTTGAGGAAGAGGCGATTACATCGCTTCATCTTTTTGAAAAAAGTGTTTCACAGCAGCCTTTGCAACGGATATTCATGACCTCATTTCCCTTTGTTCAGCCCAGTGCCCAAAATAGCGGGCAGGTACATAATCCAGGAAAATTTACGTTCTCCGCTGCACCCGGAATCCCCAGCGTCGACTAACCCGTCACAGTCGTTATCAAGGGCGTCCGTACAAACCGGGTCACTATTCTCCGGAACAGGATCGCCGGGTTTACACAATGTCTCAACACCGTTGACACAGCTGCTCGGCGTATTGTTAGTCAGGCAGAGACCGACTCCACAATCAGCAACCGGCACATACCCGTCATCAGCCGTGCCGCTGCAGTCATCATCAACACCATCACAGTTGTTATCGGCAAGACCGGTCGGGGTGCAGGGGGGCACCGGCCCTTCGCTGCAATCTGGATCCCCAGCATCGACCAACCCGTCACAGTCGTTATCAAGGGCGTCCGTACAAACCGGGTCACTATTCTCCGGAACAGGATCGCCGGGTTTACACAATGTCTCAACACCGTTGACACAGCTGCTCGGCGTATTGTTAGTCAGGCAGAGACCGACTCCACAATCAGCAACCGGCACATACCCGTCATCAGCCGTGCCGCTGCAGTCATCATCAACACCATCACAGTTGTTATCGGCAAGACCGGTCGGGGTGCAGGGGGCCAAGGCTGAAGCAGCAAAGGTAAAATCGTCTCCAAAGATAAACAAGGCATCGCCAACTTTTCCGTCAATTTCCCTGACCATGTAGCTGGCAAATCCCAAGGTATCGATTACCCCGAAAAATTGCGGTTGCTGGCCGGGGGAACCTAATTTGTCAAGCCCGATCCGATTCTGGTTCAGAACAAATTCGATATTGGCACCAGAAGTTCCGGAAAACCAGCCCCCGATTCCATACAGACTGCTCCCGTCTACTGCCCAGGTAGCGCTGACACCATCATGGTAGAGACATTTTTCCGGAGGGTTATCCACATCACACTCCTGGGGTGTTCCTGTAGCAACTCCGTGCAGAGGGTCATAAATCCCCCATTCCCCTGTTACTGCGGCTCCATTTCCGGTGGTGATATCATTAGTGGCCGGATGATTGGATGTCCAGACTATCCCCTGGCTGGTTACACTGGGTGCTGTTATCTTAGATGTTATTGTGGAACGTAAACCTCCCCAGACGGCATCGTCTTCAAAGCTCTCAACAAACGAACTGTAGCCGAATGCTGCCAGGTCGTTTAAATAGGCGGTCTCATCCGTGTAAGTAAACACCGCTGCCCAGGTGATTCTCCCGGTTACAACCAGAAGCAGCAAACATGCTGACAAAATTTTCCCTATTCTTTTGTACATGTCTTTTACCTGATTTGCAGATTTTTTTACATTGATGATCTCTGAAAAATTTTCTTTTGCCTTCATTGTCATCCCTGCGCAATTACGCATCAGAAATGATTTACTTTTGATGTCAGCGCATTACGGGCTACGACTACTCCGTTACATCAAATGGGTACCTTGAATAATTAGAATTTTCGTTCAAGGACAGGTAAGCGAAGACTCCGAGGCATGCAAGAAAATTTCCCATGGGCACATAATTGATATTCCGAGGATAAATTTTATTGCATAATGCAGAGATTGGGCGAAAAGGCAATTATTCAAGGTGGTCAAATGACAGGAAGGCAGGGCAATGCATTTCCGCCCTCCTGTCTAATCACTCCCGCAAGAGCGGGAACAACACCTTTCTATTGCAGATAACCGTCACTGAGGGTCTCCATAAAACTGGCTATGGCGTTTTCATCATCATCACTCAGTCCCAGGTTACCCAGTTCATCCTTGTTCATGGTGGGCCGGTATTCGGGTTCCGCCCAACCTGCCCCCTCCACATCCCTGGTGTTATAAAAATGGGTAATTTCCTTGAGGGTCTTAAACAGCCCGTGATGGGCGTACGGTCCTGTCAACCCTATGTTGCGCAGGCTCATTACCTTGAACTTGCCGTTTTCCTCGAAATCGCCAACAACGACTCCCAGTCCCAGATCCGGCGGGCTGGTTGCACTCAAAGGAAATTCAGTATTCTTGGGTGCCCCAAGGTTATCAAAGGTAAAATCGGTAAACATCGGCGGGACAGAACCGTCAGGTGACCAGGATGGCACGACAACATTGTCGGCGGCAGGTGTCCATTCGGCGATATGACAGGCTGAGCACATGGCCCCTTCTTTTGGTTTCAGGTTTCCATCATTGTCGTTTTCACCCATGAAGAGCTGCATCCCTCTCCACTCCTGTGATGTAAAAATAGCAGCTCCGGCTCTTTTCGCTTTCGGGCCTATTCCCTGGGCACAATTGTTCTTTTTGCCGCCCTCATCAAGGCAGTCCTTCAGGTAGGCATCATACTTGGAGCTGAAAGGAGCAAACAACTCGGTTCGTTCAAAGGCAGCGATAGATAATGCAACAGAGTCATAAGCAGTTTCAATATTGTCTAAGCTACCAGGGCCCCACACCTCTTCAAACAAATCAGCATATTCTGATTTTGCTACGTCAATAACAACCTGTTTCTTGCTGTTATTTGCCATTTCAACAGGATTGAGGAATGGACCTAAGGCCTGGTCAGCTAGAGGATCGCCAAGCAACTTTCCTGTTGCTCGTCCATCCCAGAATTGGCCACCGATCCAAAGATTTTCTAGTTCGTCAAAATATAAAATCGGAGCATACATGGCATATGCCGCACTTGGTGAATTTCGGCCTCCAAAGCGATTAGGGAGGACTCCCTCAGAGACAGGAATATCTGAATCCGGATCAACAAAACCAAAATCAGGCTCATGGCAACTAGAGCAGGATTGTCCGTCGGGCTGAGATAAATTTACATCAAAATAGAGTTTTTCTCCTAACTCTTCTAATGTTGTCAGTTCAGCCTGTGCCACACCTGATCCGAAGCAAACCAAACCCGAACAAAATGCCAGACCAACAATTCCTGTTACTTTCTTGAACCTTTTCATATTACCTCCCTTTAAGTTAAAATAACTCCCTTGAACTTGCCATATACTGCCGGTTATTTTTTCTTACCCTTACCACCTCCTTTGCCGCCGCCGGTGTCCCCGCCTGGATCAACAACGGGTGCATCGGTATCGACGCTTTCGGATCCTTCGATGCCGCTGACGGTTACCGATCCCGGGTCCTGGGCAATCGAGTTGACCGAAATGGCCCACTTCGCCTTTTTCCTGTTCCATTTCATGGGACCGTAGCCATCCAGAGCCAACCCGGCATTTTTAGCCAGGGAACTGGTGGCCTCGACATTGAGCTTTGCATCAGAGGCGAGGTATTCGGCCAGGATAATTTCGATGGTCAGGTCATAGCCGTTACAGTCCTGGTCAATACCGTCGTGCTTGATTTCCACGGCTCCGGGATAGACTGCCGGGTTGGTGTCATCGCAATCCTGTACAGTTCCACAGTCGCTTTCAAGATAAAAGCCGTCGCCATCTGCGTCCGTGCAGCCGGGATTACCACTTTGCACCAGGTTCCAGGCTCCGGCTGCGTCCAGGAGGCCGTTGCCGTAATCATTATCCGGTCCCGGATCACCGAGATCGACGGCCGCACCGGTCAGGGCCGACTCAAGCTGTCTCACGGTAAGAGTAGGATCTGCGCTTAACAGCAGGGCCATGGATCCGGCCACATGGGGCGCGGCAAAGGAGGTGCCGGAAACAACAGCATAGGAGTTCGGGAAAACCCCGCCAAAGGTAGGATCCGATGTATGGACCCACACTCCGGGGGCGACCAGTTGGGGATAGAGGTCGCCACCGCAGGCGGACGGACCGCGACTGCTGGTATCGGCAATAAACAGGTTCTCATCCACGGAGCCGACCGCGAGACTCTCCGGGTAATTGGCCGGACTTACGCTGGTATAGCCTGCAGGACCTTCGTTGCCGGCTGAAAACACCACAGCAACCCCGGCAGCCTTGAGCGCCTGAATATCAAGTTGGAACTCGGTGAAACACTCACCAACAAGTTCCCGGTATCCCCAGGAGTTGTTAACCACATCAGGAAGATCATCCGTATCCGCGTTATTATCCGGGTCAAGGAGCCACTGAAAACCGAGATGTATAACACTGTATGGGGCCTGCCCTGAATCATCAAACATCTTGACAGCAATCCACTTCGCATCCGGGGCCACACCGATGGCTGTCCCGCCATTGCTGCCGCCCACCATGATTCCCATGGTCTGGGTGCCGTGCCCGTGCCTGTCATAGGGGGTCGAATGTTCACCGTGCGGATCAAACCAGGAGTTGCCACCGCCCCGGTAGCTGGTGGCCAGATCGGGATGCTGCACATCTACACCGGTATCCATGCTCGCCACGACTACTCCGCTGCCGGTAATTCCCATTTCCCACAACAGTGGCGCCTTGATAAGATTAAGGTTCCATTCAGGCACAGCCTCGCCGGCCAGCGCCGGTTGGGGCTGGCTGAGGGTATCGTCGAGCTGGATGCTCTGCACACCCGGTTGACCGGCAAGTTCATTGACCAAGTGCGCCGGAATGGTCACGGCTATTCCGTTAAAAGCCCAGAATGAGATGATCCTGTTCGCCTTCTTGCCCTTGAGAAATTTTTTAAGATTAACCTGGGTCTTGTCTGCCTTATTCCGCAACGCCTTGATGATCTTTGACCTGCGCAGGCTCTTGTCCTTGTCCTTAAACTTTTTCAGGTTTACCTGGTCGCTTAAGGTGACGATCACTGCCACCTCTTCCGCAGGGTCCAGGGTCTGGATAAGCGATGCAAGCTCCGGATCCACAGTTCCGGCCTGGAGAACAGACACAGATAGAAAGGTGAGCAGCAAAGTAAACAGGACCACCCATTTCACGTTTTTTGACTTTATTACTTGTATATCGTTCATAGCAAACCTCCTGGTTTTCATGGTCAAGGGTTGCTCAACAATAGATGCATCTCTAAAGCTGCACTAATTGTTGAGCAAGCCGCAAACATGAAAAGGCAACCCGGACATTTTTTATTATTCTATAAAAGGTTACCTCCACAGCATTTCATACAGGCCGCATTTTGGTGGTGCTTAATGGCTGCCGATCTGTAGGAGCCCTGTCCCCAGGGCGATTGTCGGTATGTCAATGATGGCGACGTTTTATCGCCCTGGGGACAGGCCTCCTACAGGAGATGGCAATTTATCAATCTTCACCGGAACGGCATGGTGCAGTTGTCAATAGTTTTTTGTCCACCCCTTTCCAGTCGAGTAATGCAGGTGGTGGCGGAGGTGAAAGCAGCAGTTTTGACTGTTTGAGATGTCGACAGCAAAGAATTTCACAACTTCCCGGCAGACAATAGAAAAAGGAAAATATTTCCTCTTTATTAACGCTTCTCATATTCGCCTCCATGTTGCTTTTTACCCCGTCTTGTCGGCTGAGCAGCGCAGGGAAGCCGAAGGCCCGGATAGTCGGGGGGGCTTTTCTTGCTTCCTCTTTTGACCACACAACAGAAGAAGAAAACTCAGATTACTCAACGACCAGGTTCTCGACCTTGAAATCACCGATTACCACAGACACCTTGTCACCGCTCTTGACCAATCCCTTGTTGCCGAAAAACATCCAGTAGATCCGTCCCTGCTGGGGAATGTTGGTGTTGCGCAGGGAACCTACCTTGGCCGTGTTGGGTACGGCCAGCACCTTGCCGCTGGCCTGGTGGATGAGATAGGGTTTGGTTTTGCGTTTAAATAACGGTGCGGCCTTGTCCGCATCGAGCACCCGGTAGCGAAAATCCACCATGTGGCCGGCTGCTGTCATCCGTATAGCTGTTAATTCGATTCCCCACTGGTCCTGCAGCACCTGGTCACGGGCCTGGTCTACTTTTGCGGCCTCAGGTCCGGGAACACTGGTCGCGTTGGTTGAGACCGGGGCGGTCAACGAGAGCATCCCGCCAATAAAAAAAACCAGGGCCAGGGTTTTGGCTGTCCTTTGAAGCAGTGTGCATGATAGAAAATTCATTGCTGTTACTCCTGTCTGTATTGTCCCTGCCCGGCGCTTAAAACCACCGGACAGGGAACGTATCGGTCAAGCAAGCTGAGGTTATTTGACCACGTTCACCCTGACGGTCACCTCGTTGGATTCTGCTCCAGCGAGATCAGTGACCGTGTAGTTGAAGGTATCGGTACCGCGGAAGTTTTTCTTCGGCGTGTAGTTGACACCATTGGTTAACACTGTCACCGTACCGCCACGGGTGGTTTTCGCCCCAGTAGTGATGGTGATCTGATCCGGTGTCACGTCACCGTTTATATCCTTCAGATTGCCGTCCGGATCACTGTCATTATCGGTCAGGTTAATGAAAGCCGTGCTGTTTCTGACCACAGTCGCCGAGTCCTCCACCGCTACCGGGGGACTGTTGGGTGTAGCGATAATGGTGAGGTTCACCGTGGCCGTATCACACAGGGGCTCACCGTCGCAGGCTTGGTACACAAAGCTGTCGATACCAGGAGCAGCACCAGTTGGCGTGTACTCGAAGGAGCCATCAGCATTCAACACCAGTGTACCATTGGTTGGGCCGGACACAGACGTCGTAGTGACGGTCAAGCTATCGCCGTCCACGTCGGTGTCATTGCCGAGCACACCGGGTGTTGCGACACTCAATGTCTCGCTTTCAACAGCATCGTAGGCGTCGTCGTTGGCTACCGGTGCATTGTTCATCGGGTGCACCGTGACGGAGACACTGGCGACGTTACTATCCAGTGTGCCGTCATTGGCCTTGTAGGTGAAACTGTCCTGGCCGTTAAAATAATCGTTTGGTGTATAAGCGAAAGAACCGTCGTCAGCCAGACTCGGGTTCAGCGTGCCGTTGGACGGCGCGCTCACCAAAATGGCAGTTAGGGTACCAGGACCAGGATCGTTATCCAGTACACCTGGGAACGTAAGATTCCCTGCGATGGTTACCAGACTGGACCCCTCATCCACAGCATAGCTATCAGCCGCCGCCACCGGTGCACCAACACCAGCACCCACAGTCAATGTAGCGACCATGCCGTTACCACGACGGTCATAAATAACGTGATTGCCCTCCGAGGCAGGCAACCATAGGGCGTCGATAGTCTTGCCTGCGGCTAAGTTGACCGAGTACTGCTCTTTGGGGAAGGGATAGAGATTGCCATCCTCGGCCCCCAGTGTCATGTAGCCGCCGTTCAGAGTCGGTACGTGGAAATCCAGGCCGGCATTCAGGAAACGCAGCACTGTGGGTTGGTTGGTATCACCCGCAGACAGGGTCGGCTGGCTTGCCAAACCGTTGACCAGGTAATGCCTGGGTTTATAGCCGAGCGGTGTTGCTGCGGCCGATGGACTGTGAAGTGCCGGATCGATCTCGCTGTAGAGCAGGGTCACATTACCGCTTGTGCCCGCATAAGTACCTACCGTAAGGGCACCGTAGAGGCCCATCTGTACCTGTTTGGCCGGATGGCTGCCGCTCTGGTAGAGATAGGTGCCATCCTTAACACCGGTCCATGTATAACTTGCCGTGCCACCTAGAGCCGCCTCTGTGGTAAAGGCCGTGATCCTGGTCCTTCCCTGTGCATCCGTGGTCGTCACGGGTGTAAAGGTCGCAGGCTGACCGGGTATAACGATGGAAACACCCTCGCTTAAACAGTTGCGCAGGTTGATGGTCAGGTTACCCGCCACCAGATCCGTGTCTGTCAGTTGTGGACCGACGGTCCACGTAGGCAGTGAGTTACAGGCCTGTCCAGTGTCAGTGGCAAAACCCCACATTGGAATCTGGGTGGTGCCACCATCCGGTGACCACTGTCCATCAATGGCAACCAGATCGACAGCCAGGGCGGGACCGGCCGTCAGGGCCAGGGCCGCCACCGCAAACAGCGGTGTTCTCAATTTTTGTATATTTTTTGTATAATTCATGTCTAAGCCCCCTTCTGTTATTCAATCGGCACGTTGTATGCTTCGATGATCATCATGGTCAGCATACCGCCGGGGAAAATGTCGTAGTTGGTCAGCTCTTTTTCCGTATGGGAGTGCCACATGAAGCTGAAGCCACCGTTGGGGTTAAGCCCGCCCTCGCCCGGAGGAAGGTCACCGAGACTGCCAAGGTAGGGACTGCCACTCCACCAGCCGCCAAAGGCCGTATCCAGCTTCTCAGGCATGACCACTGGAAAGGGTTTGCCGTGATCCGGACAGTACTCATTGGTGACCGGATCGAAACCGGCAGACGGTGTTGTCAGCCCATTGCAGGTGTGCGCCATCTCGGGCCAGACGTCCTCACCGCCGTAGATATCCCAGTTCAACCCCTCGCCGGTCCACTCAAAGATGGCGTCGCTGGTCTTGCCGGGAATGGAAGGGGTGGTGAAGACCGAGACCGCCAGGTCGGGGCCCATCCCGGGAGCACTCTCCAGCATCCGGCCGTCCCGGGCTTTAATGCTGGCATGTTCTCCATGGTGATGAAAGGGGTGCATGTCGCGTCCGCCGCCGACCACCCGCATCAGCAGCTTGTCACCGGGGTGCATGCGCGGCACGCATTTGTAGGGCTGGGTCGGCAGCCAGTTGACATAACTTTCGCTGAAGTTATCCGGCGCAGTACGACCATTGATAAACCAGTAGTTGGAGACGTAGTTGTCCAACAGGGCCTGCAGTTCCGGTGTGTCCACACCATTGAATTCCACCTCGGCGTGGATGCGTGGGTCCATCTCGGTGAGGAAGAACAGCTCCTCGTAATCGTAGGCCGTGTCCGCGTGACCATAGGCCTGTCCGCTGGTTACAGGGCGTACGATCAATGCCCCGGTCAGTCCCATTTCCACCTGCAGACCCGGATTGGTGCCGCTATGGTACATATAGGTGCCGGCGTGGTCAGCGGTGAATGTATACGTCACCTCGTCACCGTCTGTTTCGGCCTCCATAGTAAGTGTACCTGGTGGACAAGTATCCGTACCGGATATGCTACAGCTTGCTGTGACCTCCTGCCCCGGAAATACTATAGAAACGTTTGGCACAGCACCTGCTGTCACGGACAAACCATTTTTCAACTTGATAGTGACAAGATCACCCTTGTTGACGATCATGGTCGGTGCCGGATACTGTGCCCGGGTGCCGAAGCCTGCCTGGTCGCCATCATCCGCGTAACCCCAGAGCAGTATGCTGCCGCCGTCGGCCGTACTGATGTGGTCCACCTTGGCAGTCAGATTGAAAGAAGGTCCGCTGATACCGTCGATAGCCGCCTGGCCACTCCCTGTTAGCAGGAGCACGGCCGCGAACACGACAGGTATGTTCATTGCTCTACGTATTTTTTTATTCATGGCTGTTCTCCTTAGTTGAT
>JAYEKB010000313.1:0-2372 GCA_034660835.1 Thermodesulfobacteriota bacterium | reverse complement strand
GTTCGGATACACCAAAGTAACGGGCCAGGTCTATTGCACCATTAATGAACAGGTTGGAACCACCGGCCAGAAGAAGCAGGCCGATAAAAATAAGAACCAGGCATGGCAGCAGGGCTTGGGTTTTTACACTCTTCCCTGCCTTATTTTTAGCAGCAGCTTTTTTGCCACCAATGTTGTTTCGATAGGTAATAAAGGTGTAGCTGAACAGAGTCAGGGTAAAGAGCAGGCCAAGGGCTCTTGGGAAATGGCCGTAGGCAGTCGCCAGCATGAGTATGACCGAACCTCCGACGACAAGCAGCAGCTCAGTCCACACCTCTTTCAGGGTCAGGGTCAACGGTACGACCAGGCCGCAGATACCAAGGATGAGGCCGATATTTGCAATGTTTGAACCCACAACATTGCCGATCATGATATCGGGATGTCCCTGCAGGGAGGCGGTCAGGCTGACAAACAGTTCCGGTACCGAGGTGCCGAAGGCAACAATGGTTAAACCAATAACCAGTGGGCTCATGCCCAGTCTGCGGGCCAGTTTGGTGGCGCCGCTGACCAGGGTCTCGCCACCGCCGACCAGCATGACAAGGCCGCCGATGACTGCCAGTACAGCCAGGAAAATAGAAGAAAAAATTGCCTGTTCGTTCATGGATAAACCAGTTCCCGCATTTCAGGTTCTCCCTGCCGCTTATATGCCTTGTCTAATATGGTCTTTAAGCTACTCTTCACCTCTGCCAGGGGTGAAATCCCGGGAATATCGGGCAGGAAATCTTCAACCGGACGGGGCGGATGGACCTTCATTTTTTTTTCAAGGCTCTCGCCGGTATTTGGTATCAGGCCGCCTTCCATGTCTCCTGCCTTGTGCGCACCGGTGCCGCCAAGGCCGCGAAGAAAACCCAAAATGGTCCCAAGATCGTTTTTTCGATAAAAAAGTTTTATCTCTTCGCTGATGGTTTCCTGCTCCAGCCGCAGCTGTTGCAGGTTTTTACGGTACCCGTCGATATGTCGGCGCAGATCTTCGTAGGTATCAAGTCCCATGTTGCGAAAGCGGCTGTTTCTCGTCAATCCGTGCACGTTGCGGCCGGCAAAGACCCGTTTTTTGATTGTTGGCGATTCGCTGAGGTAGGGATCATAAAATAACCGTTCGTCCAGTCCGGCCACCTGGAAAAAGTCGTGGATAAGCTGCCCGTCTTTCAGTAGGATATACAGTCTGACCAGATCAAAACCTATTTTTTGCTCCAGGCGTCTGAAAGAGGCCAACACCTGATCGTCATAATTGCGGATGTCGTCTTCTATGAGTTTACGGAACCCGAAATAGCGGTCAGCGATCTCTTTCTTGACCTCAATGGAGAGCATCTGGTCGATATCCTGCATGCCGGCATCCTCCTGTGAGAAATGTGGGTTAAAATAACCATATTTCGTAAACTGTAAACCGTAAAATGCAGTCTACCTCATTCAACCTGAATTGTATAACGAAATGGCAGGAAGCAGCAACTATGGCAACCAAAGATCTGAGGGATGAAATAAAAAACAGGGTTCGCGAGGCAGCGGACATCGTGCAGGTGATCGGCGAGTGTGTAGAGCTTAAAAAGGCGGGAGTTCGTTTTACGGGACTCTGCCCCTTTCATGCCGAAAAAACCCCATCTTTTTCCGTTAATCCCCAAGGCCAGTTTTTTCACTGTTTCGGCTGTGGTGAATCAGGTGATGTTTTCTCCTTTATGATGAAATATCATCACCTGACCTTTCCAGATGCTTTGAAAGACCTGGCAAAACGTTATCATATAGACCTGCCTGAGCGTAAGTTAAGCGATGCTGATCGGGCAAGAATGCGTAAGCGAGAGCAGCTGTACCAGGTCAACCGGGAAGCAGCCAACATTTTTCATACCTTTTTAAACGAATCTGACGAAGCAGCAGCTGCGCGAAAATACCTGCGGGACCGGGACGTGCCGCAGGAGATAGCTGATAAATATCACCTGGGTTACACTCCCCCCCCTGAAAGTGCAGGTTGGAAATTCATTACCTCCAGGCTGCAGGCGAAAAAGATATCTGTCGTTGCTGTTGAGCAGGCCGGACTTGCCGTGAAAAAAGAAAGTGGCGGCTATTATGACCGCTTCCGGGACCGGGTCCTGTTTCCCATATATGATATGAGCGGCAGGGAGGTCGCCTTTGGCGGTCGTATCCTGGGCGAGGGCAAGCCCAAGTACATGAATTCTCCCGAATCGATGATTTTTGACAAGAGCCGCCTGCTCTTTGGACTGTACCAACACCGGGAAGCGATCCGCAAAAGTCGTACAGCTATTGTGGTGGAGGGAAACTTTGACCTGCTGCTGCTTGCTGTGCATGGTATTGACAACGTGGTTGCCCCGCTGGGAACGGCCCTG
>JAYEKB010000312.1:0-2375 GCA_034660835.1 Thermodesulfobacteriota bacterium | reverse complement strand
GATTTAGTCGAAATATTTATTTTTGTCGGCATTCTGTCGTTGGCCTTAGTTTATGCCTGGGTGAAAGGAGTCTTCAAGTGGGAACAGAAAACGTACCGTCATCAATAGTTCAGTTTGCACAACTCGATAAACTGCTCTACCTCTGCCGGGCCAATTCCTTATGGCCCATGACCTTCGGGCTTGCCTGCTGTGCCATTGAAATGATGTGTACAGGCGGCTCCAGGTTTGACATCTCCCGTTTCGGGGCAGAGGTCTTCCGCCCCTCGCCACGACAGGCCGATGTCATGATCGTTGCCGGCACCATTACCAAGAAGATGGAGCTTGCGGTTAAGACCCTGTACGATCAAATGCCGGAACCCAAGTGGGTTATTGCCATGGGTAACTGCGCTATCTGCGGCGGACCTTTTAAATGCAAAAATAATTATAACGTTGTGGAGGGCGCGGATAAGATTTTTCCGGTGGATGTGTATATTCCGGGCTGTCCTCCCCGGCCTGAGGCACTGCTTGAAGGCATCATGACCCTGGAAGAGAAGCTGACCGGAAGTCGTCGCTGGCCGCGTATACAACCAGAGAAAATCGGAAGTCTCTCATGAGTATCGTAGAAGAAACCAGAATCGCGCTGCTTGATCTGTTTCCTGAGCTTGCTGCTGCAGATGCAGAGGCCAGGGCGGCAGCACAGGCAGAAGCAGAAGCGGCGGCTGAGGCCGCGACAGCTGATACAGTTGATGATGAAACGCAAGCCATTGAGCCTGCAGCTGAGGGTGATGCTCCGGCAGGTGGCGATGACGAGGTCGAGGCCGCTGAAGCAGTTGCTGAGTCGGAACCCGAACCGGAAGAGCCTGAAGAAGATGGTCCCCGCGAAAACGGGGTCATGCTGACGGACCATGCTGCGCGGGGGACTGATATTGATGTTCTCTGTGATCCGGATCAGGTTGTTCAGGCCGCAAAAATCATGGATGAGGCCGGTTTTTATCTTGAAGCAATCACCGGTGTGGACTGGATCAAGGACGAAAAACTTGAGGTTATGTACGACTACAACCAGTTTGGCCAGGAACAGTGTCGAGTTGTGGTCCGGACTTTAATCCCCCGTTCAGAACCGGAGATTCAGACCATTTCGGATATCATGCCATCGGCAAACTGGCACGAACGTGAAACCCATGACTTTTACGGGATTAAGTTTGCGGGTCATCCTCACCTGATTCCCATCCTGTTGCCTGAAGATGCAGACTTTCATCCACTCTTAAAGGACTTTAAGCCATGACAGTACCTATCGAGTGCCGACAGGATGAGACCTTTGTTCTTAATCTTGGTCCGCAGCATCCTGCTACCCATGGAGTTCTCAGGGTCAAGCTGACCATGGATGGTGAGTATATTGTCGAGGCAGAGCCGGTGCTCGGCTATATTCACCGTATGCATGAGAAGATGGCAGAGGACAGAAGTTTTGCCCAGTTCATGCCCAATACCGCCCGTATGGATTATCTCCATGCCCTGGCCTTCAACCATGGCTATTGCCTGGTCGTTGAGCGGGCTGCAGGGATTGAGGTCCCGGAACGGGCAGAGTATATCCGGGTTATCACCGTTGAAATGAACCGGCTGCACAGTCATCTTCTCTGGTGGGCTGCTTTTCTGCTTGATCTCGGTGGCTTTACCCCGCTGCTCTATGCCTTTGACGATCGTGAACAGATTCTTGATCTGCTTGAACGGGTTACCGGTTCCCGGCTGACCTACTGTTACTTCCGTTTTGGCGGCGTGTACAACGATATTGATGACGAATTTATTAACGGCACGTATGCTTTTATTAAACGCCTACGCTCCAGGATGCCCTCTCTTTACCATGACCTGGTTACAGGCAATATTATTTTGCAGAAACGGCTGAAGGGGATCGGTATTATTACCGAGGAACAGGCGCGCAGGTATGGCTGTACCGGTCCTGTTGCCCGTGGATCCGGAATTAACTACGACATACGAAAAAATGAATCGTATTCCGTTTATTCCGAATTTGACTTTGATGTACCGGTTTATAATGAATGCGATTCCTTTGCCCGCTACATGGTCCGGATGGATGAGATGGAGCAGTCCATGCGCATTATAGAACAGGCTCTGGATAAACTGCCTGATGGTCTGGTCAAGGCCAAGGTGCCCAAGATCCTCAAACCTGCTGAAGGTGACTACTGGGCCTCGGTTGAAACCGCCCGCGGTAACCTGGGTCATCGCTTGGTCTGTGATGGGAAGAAAATGCCGTATAAACTGAAATTACGTTCCCCAACCTTTTGTAACCTGAGCTGTTTTGCAGAGGTTTCCGAAGGTATGTTGCTGGCAGATGCCCTGGCATTCATGGGCAGTCTGGACTTAGTTATTCCTGAGATAGATCGTTA
>JAYEKB010000311.1:0-2379 GCA_034660835.1 Thermodesulfobacteriota bacterium | reverse complement strand
CTCAAAGGCAAGCTTGTGCTCGTAAAACTCCATTTGATTCATTGCATTCCTCTATCATCAACACAACGTTACTGCTGCACAATACCCGGCCCTTCATCGGCAAAATTCGGCCTTTGTTCGGGAGAATAGACGATCCTGCCCTTCTGCTCAAGCAGTTCTTCAAGGCGAACAAGATCCTGCTCATCCGCAATCGTTTCTGTTTCCAGTTGTTCAAAACGACAGTTGCAGTGGATCAACTGGCCTCCGCACCAGGGGCAGATTTCCACCGGGCAGCCAAGTTCATGTACTTCACCCGTTACCGCATGGCAGGCAGGACAGATATCAATATCTCCCTGCAACGGTTGATAGACAGGAAAATTTTTCGGGTTTTGGCCTGCTTTTTTAAAGCCGGCACTGGACTCAAAGCCGAAGAAATCCAGCAGCTCGTTATCAAGATAGCCCTCAAGCAGGCTGCCGTGAAACTCTATGCCCTCATGAGACACCAGGTACAGGTAAGAATCGCCGGTTGTTACAGCTGTAACTAGAAAAATACCTCCCTGCCTCCCTACCAGGCGCAGCTCTTTAATCCAGTCTTCTTCAGCGTCGGGCAGGTAACTGTAAAACTCCTGCAGCACCATGAGGGCGATGCGATCGTCGCGGAAGATGACCAGCAGATCCAGGGCCGGGTCCAATTGTTCCTCCGGCACGGCATACTGCATCAGCTCGCGGATATGGTGTCGTTTCTCTTGTAGCTCATCCATTGTACTCTCCCATGACAGCACGGATATCCCGGCTCCATTCCCGGATTGCCATAGCCATGTCAGTCTGTTGACTTATTACCGTCACCATCGCGATCCGGCGGACGCCGTCTGGTACCCGAAGGAGTATTCTTTCATTCATCTTGATCTTTTCAAGGAAATATAGTAAAATATTATTTTCTTTTAAAAAATGGTTCGTCTATTTTCGAGAAACTGGCCTGGTAACAGCAAGGGCGCAAATCCTGTTTTTCTCATGCACCAATATAATATCTAGATTGTACCCGAACAGGCAATTCCACGCATCGTTTTTCCTGAATCCGGTCCAACAGCCACCCTGATAGACAGTATCCCGAGCAACTGATCAGGCGCTTAATCAGAACACTGAGGCAACAACCATGACTCAAAACGGCAACAACGCCACCCTGACCATCGAAGGCAAGACCTACACCCTGCCCATTATCACCGGCAACGAGGGTGACAAGGCGATCGACATAAGCAAACTGCTCCAGGAAACCGGATATATCACCCTGGACACCGGCTATAAAAATACCGGCTCCTGTACCAGTGCCATCACCTTTCTGGACGGCAATGAAGGCATCCTGCGCTATCGAGGCTATGCCATTGAAGACCTGGCTGACAAGTGTACCTTTGTTGAGGTTGCCTATCTCCTGATCCATGACCATCTACCCAATGCAGAAGAACTTGCCGGCTTCAGGTACCTTATGGAACGATTCGCCCTGCTGCACGAGGACATGATCCATCTTTTTGATCCTTTCCCGCCCAGTGCGTCGCCCATGTCTATCCTGTCGTCAATGGTCAACACCATGTGCAATTACTATCCGGAGATGAGCGACAACCCCCTGGAAAATATTGACATGACGGCAGCGCGGCTGATCTCTAAAATCCGGACCATTGCCGCCTTTTCCTACAAAAAGAACATGGGCCACCCGCTGGTCTATCCCCAATACGATCTGTGTTATTGCGGCAACTTCCTGAACATGATGTTTGATAAGCCGGTGCGCCCCTATACCGTACAGCCGAAAATCGTTGCCGCCCTGAATAAATTGCTCATTCTCCATGCCGATCATGAGCAGAACTGCTCAACCTCCACCGTCCGCCTGGTGGGCAGTGCCGGAGGCAATCTGTATGCCTCCATCTCCGCCGGTATCAACGCACTGTGGGGACCACTGCATGGCGGTGCCAATGAAGCGGTTATCCACATGCTGGAAACCATCCATGCCGATGGTAACAACTTTAAAAAGTATATTGACAAGGCCAAGGATAAATCCGACCCCTTCGTGCTGTCCGGATTCGGGCACCGGGTGTACAAGACATATGACCCCAGGGGAACGATCGTCCAGGAGGCCTGCGATGATATTCTGAAGGAACTCAACGTTTCCGATCCATTGCTGGACATTGCCCGTCAACTTGAGGAAATTGCGCTTAACGACAAATATTTTGTGGATCGCAACCTGTTCCCCAATGTGGACTTTTACTCAGGTATTATCTACCGGGCTCTCGGCATTCCCACCAACATGTTTACCGTCATGTTTGCCCTGGGACGGTTACCGGGCTGGATCGCCCAGTGGAAGGAACAGCAGGAAGACCCGACCACCAAGATCGGTCGGCCGCGACAGGTATA
>JAYEKB010000310.1:0-2382 GCA_034660835.1 Thermodesulfobacteriota bacterium | reverse complement strand
GTACGCTTTCCCCTGACCCTGTTGTATGTTTTTTTTGGTCTCTGCCTGGGAGCGGTATATGAAAAATCTGCAATGTATCAGGAACAGGTTCCCATGGAATTCCTTGATTTTCTGGTACCGGTTTTCATTCTGGAATTTCTCCCTGCCGGTGTCCGTGGCATCTTGATCGCGGCCCTGCTGGCAGCCTCCATGTCCAGCCTGGACTCAGCTCTCAACTCGTTGTCCGCCGCAACCATGCGTGATTTTATTGACAAATGGTTTGACCTGTCCTCCAAACAAACGCTTTTTGTGGGCAAGGTAACCACCGTGGTCTGGGGTTGCCTGATCGCAGGATTTGCCCTGGTGGTTGGCGGCATCTCAGATACGGTTATCGAGAGTATCAACAAGATCGGCTCAACATTTTACGGTCCGATCCTGGCCTCATTCCTTATAGGGCTGCTTTCCCGGCGGGCGAGTACCGGTGGCATGCTCATCGGTATTATATCCGGAGTGACCTTTAATCTAACCCTGTGGATATTTTTTCCCGGAACCTTCTGGATGTGGTGGAACCTGTCTGGTGTGTTGGTGGCCGGCAGCGTGACCATGATGCTCAGCCTGATCCTGCCGCCGCCAAAACCTGAGCAGATAGAGGGCTATACCCTGGCAGGAAGCGGTTTTTTTCAGGGACAAAAAATCTGGAATCGCGCCCACACCATTCTTGTTCTCTACTTTTGCTGTATTTTACTCTTTATGTTCTGGCTCAATACCCTGGCCGGGTAATTATTTTTTTGATTCCCATCCAAGCTCAGTAATAAAAATGGTTTCGCCGTAGGAACTGTTCAGGATTTTGGTAATCAGCTTTCACTTTAAGGAGTTCCACCCATGAACAAAATCTCTCCGTTCTTTCTTTTTCCGGCAGTGCTACTTAGCTCCATCCTGCTGTATGGTTGCAGCTCCCGTGTTGAGCATGGTACAGACAAACAGGTCACGGCTCTGCCTGCACCAGCGCCTCCCGACGTTGAATACTCCATATCCAGCACAGATGAAAATGTGGAGTTGGTTGCAAAAGAAAAAACACCACAAATTGTCAAGCACCAGGAAAACCGTACCCTGCCCCTGGATCCTGCCAAATCCTGGGTTCGTATTCAGGTCATGAAAAAAGGACAACTGCAAAACCTTGGCCACAACCACGTCATAGAAAACCACAACCTTACGGGTGAAGTGGTATGGGACGGCACTGCCGCCAATGTTCATGGTGAATTCTCTCTGCCGGTTGAACAGTTTACTGTCGACGATACCGAACAGCGTAAACAAGCTGGCAAGGAATTTGAAAAGGAGGTATCTGTAAATGATATTTTGAGTATACGGCGAACCATGCTCAGTGACCGGGTGCTGGCAGCAGCTGATTTTCCAGCCATCAAGATTGTCATACAGGGAGTATCGGCACCATCTATTGATCAGGCAGTGGATCTCACTCTGACCATTAGAGGCAAAACAAAAACAGTGAGAACTGCCGCCAGAGTCTACATGAGTGAGGGGGTCGTCTACCTGGAAGGCCGACTACGATTAAAACAATCCGACTTCGGCATTACACCTGTCACAATTCTCATGGGCAAACTAACCATTGAGGACACGATACAGATAGAATACCACCTTGAGGCTGGGGTCACGCAATAGCTATCTTCTAAGTAACAAAGCTCATTAAGTTTGCAATAATCGTAGGTTGGCTTGAGTGGTGCCGACTAGCGAGGCATGAGACGTCGAAAGCCAACAAATTTTCGGGCATTGTTAGCTTTCGCACCACTCAAGCTAACCTACATTGAACTCAACCGATCGTCATTCATTAAAAAATACGTGGAGCATCGATTGTTACTTTTAAAATAAATGCCGGGGCCCGGTTACACTACTGAATAGTTTCAAATTAGTGAGTAGTAAGAAAATAATATCAAGCTATCTCATTACTCATCACTCACGTCTCAGATCTTTTTTTGATGCCCCGTTCCTTTGGGATTATTCCAATATTTGTTCTATCGCGCCCATCAGTTCCGGTGAAGAGAACTTGCCTTTAAAACGTTTAACAACCTTTCCTTCACGAGAGAGAAATACTGTTTCAGGGACGGTTTCCACCCTGAGTTCTCTTGCGACGCCCTTTGCCTTTCCAACTGGAAAGGCAAGATGGTATTGCTCCCCGAACTTTTTGATATCTTGCCTTTTCTCATATTAATCTTACTTCTTTGCTTACCTGGTGAACGTTTATCTGACAGTTCAATAGAATACGCCCTGAAACAGGAGGAAATATCATGCACAACCAACTTGAAGCAAAACTCAACAGAGCGCTCATGGACGAGTACCATGCACGCAATACCTACCGGAAAATCATAGCAGCCTTTGGGTCTGTCCGTC
>JAYEKB010000309.1:0-2383 GCA_034660835.1 Thermodesulfobacteriota bacterium | reverse complement strand
GTTGGCAATATCAACTGTTCCATTGATCAGGGCGGCAATACCGGTCCCCGAACCCCCGCCGGTTACAGCAATGGATATTTCCGGATTCACTTTTTTGTACTCTTCAGCCCAGGCCTGGGCGACATTAACCAGAGTGTCGGACCCTTTATTTTGGATGACTTTGCCGCCCCCTTGCGCCTGACCGGCAAAAAAGACAAGCAGACAGGCCGAAACCACAGACAGTTTAATTCCCTTCACAGTTCCCTCCATATAAGCAATAGTAGCAGATTTTCCTAACACAATTCTAATCTAATCTTAATAAATAGTTAAGCCAATATTATTTTGAATTCAGGGTAAAAATATTTGTTCCTGTTTACTGTGTTGCTGCAAGTGAGTGCCCAGCAGTACTGTAAGAATATATCTGCACTGCAGACTACGTGGGATGCTGAGATCTCTTCGAACATATTTTTTTCCGGGGAGACTGACAGCGATGTATGATAAAAATAGGAAGGTACGCCTTTGGAGCTTAAGATGCAGACGATTGAGAGGATGGAACAGAGGAGTCCGGATAGCCCATACTTGCCAGGAAGGTTCGTAAAAAAAGATCTGCCGGCATCGTTCCAAGAGTTCCCTGTCGGCACTCATGCTCCCCAAAATGGTGACAGGAGTTACAGGTATCAGAGGAATCACCAGGAGCAGGAGTATACAGTAACGATGGAACAGGATCCCTGCTGTGCTCGCCACTATTACTGTTCGTTGAGTGGTCGGCAGTTACAGCAATGACCAGGTTTTTTCTCAGGACGGTACTAAGAGCAAGGTCAAACCGTTCAATAAAATCCCTTTTTCCTTCAGGGTCAAAATCATGTGCACAGATATCCGGTGCCTTGAGATGGACAAACACAAGGTCGTGATCCTGTAACAGTTTGAAAGCAGTTGAAATTTTACCGGCTATGTCGGTGTCTGCCAGTGCGGTAAAGCCGGGGGAGGTGAAAACCGGATAGTCAAGCATCCTGCCGAGGCCGACAACCGTACAACTACCTGTAACAATAGCCGCTTTAAGATGCAAATCATGGAGAACAGTCTTAAGTTCCGATACTGCTCCCGCCCCTCGGCAGATAATGGTGTTGGCTTCCGGTTTGCCCTGCGTTCTTCGTCTTGTATTGAGTGGATGGCAGAACAGTCTTTCATGGGCAATCCGGGAAAAATGATTCATTGCTTCCGCTGTTTTCCGGCTGTCAGGATCGTCTGGAAGTAGAGGTCTTACAGTCTGGACCTGCATGGGATTACCATGCCGTGGATCAGAATCGCTGATTGCGTCGGAAAGCCCGGATCCGGACAGACGAAGAACCGCCCGGTGCTGGGTTGCCGGGAAGACTGATCCGGTCACACCGTTGCCCAGGTCAATGTTTTGTAAAACTCCGGCCAACTCGGTTGTGTCAGGGGCGGAGATCCTGCCGGCACGCCGGTCCGTGATGATCAACCTGCCTTCACTCAGTTCAAGGGTGGCAAAATTACAGCGAATAGCAACATCGCCATCTTCAAAAGTGACACCGGCTCCTGCCGCTTCAATGGGGCCTCTGTGCAGACGACAAACTTCCTTAGTCGAGACTCCCAACAGGAGGGCGATCCCGGTGTGAGTATCCGGTGCTACTCCGGGAAGAACCGGATCCACCAGGCCGTAAACTCCACAACCTGCCAGATGGTCCAGATGGGGCGTTTTTGCCGCCTCAAGCGGTGTTTTTCCGTCAAGCCGGGCAACAGGAAGATCACCCAATCCATCCAGGATAAAAAAAAGGCCTTGCAACCGGGGTTTTTTCTTTGATTCCATATGATTCAAACCACTCTCTGCTGCCGGATTTTGCTTATAATCAAGCCGTCATCTTCCATTTTTTTTTACGGAAACCACAACCAGCATGCCCGGATCAAATGTTAAAAACTTTTTCAGGAGTAGAATCAAAATCTTTTTTCAGGGATGACACAATAATACGCATTATTTCACGCAGTACCCTTTCCTTATTGTCGTTAATTACAATAGGCACCTGGCAGTTATCCGCTTCCGCCAGCAGATTAGACTGGATACGCCATATATCATCAAAGTACTTCAGGTAACGCTTGGCCCTGCGTTTAGGTATCAGGGCACCGCGTCCGCGTATCTGTTTTTTTAACTGCCCCTGTTTGAGAACCCCAAGCATCACCATAACCACTGCAGCATCGGAGTTACGGGGGATTTTTTCTAGAAGATTAGGGTGGATATGAATCCCTTCCAGAATCAGGGATACCCGCTCGTGCAAAGCCCGGTTCACCACAGCCTCTGTGCTGACTGAAAGCAGCTCGGACTGGCTGAAATAGCCGGTCATTAAATTTGTTTCAGAATCAATTCCCTCATCTGTAGATGCCCGTGGCA
>JAYEKB010000308.1:0-10348 GCA_034660835.1 Thermodesulfobacteriota bacterium | reverse complement strand
GAAAGAGGCAAAAAGCCCGTTGGATTTTTGATTGTTCAATGGGAACTGTTCAGGACAAATGATTAAGATAGGAAATCCGGTAACATCTGCCGCTTTGGCCATTTTGGCTTGTCTGCTCTGGTCAACGGCATTTGTCGGGGTGAAGATTGGCCTGCGTTATAGTAATCCCTTTTCCTTTGCCGGTATTCGTTTCATGCTTGCGGGGATGATGCTTGTCCCCTTCTGGTGGTCTAAGCGACCCTCAGTACAAGTGACAGGAGCCAATGTCGGGACGATTCTTAAGGTCTGCTTTTTTCAGACTTTTTTTCTCTATGGGCTGTTTTATCTCGGCATGACCATGGTTTCCGGGGCTCTGGCGGCAATTATCATCGGTGCTTCTCCACTTACAGCAGCCGTTGTTGCTCATTTTAAAATGAAAAATGACAGCATGACCCTGCCAAAATCGATAAGTCTTCTTCTTGGGATGATAGGCATGGGAGTAATCAGTCTCAGTCGGATGCCATGGGTATCGCCGAGCGGGCTGGTTGAATGTACAGGAATCCTGTTACTCTTTTTGTGTACCGTTTCCAGTGCGGTGGGTAATGTGCTGGTGGCACGGGAAAAAAGTGATATGGATCCGATTTTTCTCAACTCAGTGCAGATATTTCTTGGCGGGTTGGGGCTGTTTCTTGTCTCGCTTATTGTAGAGGGCACGCCAAACCTTGTTCTACCAGCCGAATACTACCTGGCCCTGATCTGGTTATCGTTTCTGTCGGCGGTATCGTTTACCCTCTGGTTTGTTCTCTTACAAAGGCCGGGAGTCAAGGTATCCGGGTTGAATGTATGGAAGTTTATTATTCCGGTTTTTGGCGCAGTGTTCAGCTGGATCTTTCTGCCCAATGAATATCCAAGCCTAATACCCGTTATTGGAATGCTCTGCATTGCCTCTGCTATTATTGTCTACAATGTCGCAGATATCAGAGAGGGGAAAAGAAAATTCGCGGGACACCCTGTTTAACCCGCATATTTCACAGGGATCGTCTCAACCCGTCCGCTGTTCAAGCAACTCGGCCAGGGCTGTTGGCAAGACAGCGTGCACCTTGCCGGTTATCGCCTGTTCGTTCTTCTGCCACCAAACCCCTGCAAAGACAATCCCCAACCCGATAAAGGTCAGTGAAATGGGAAAAAACCAGGAGTTCTTGAACACGGTTGAGGCCAGATGGCCAATATACACGGAACAGCCAATGGCACCAAAAACCACAAACACCCTTCGCACCAGCACGACCCCGATACCGATCAGGCTCAAGTTAATCAGGCAGTAGAATAATTTGCTGAGTTCACTGTCGGAATGCTGCGAGGTCAGCCCGCCCCAGAAGGCCATCACCCCGAACAGATAGAGCCAGAATGCATAATCGCCGCTCTTGCGCGATCGGATATCCACCCAGAAGGCGAACAGGATATTGGCAACACCAAACCACATTGAGACCAAAGCCTTGAATTCAAAATCATATTTTCCGTCATTAAGCATTGGAGCCAGATCCATGGACATATACCAGAGGGTTGCGGCAACCGGCATGATCAGAAAGGGATAACGATATTTCCAGGCCATGATTGAACCGATTGCCAAAGTGCCTAATTCCATATACAGCCAATGCCAGCGAATATAGTGGTGATAATCCTTATACGCCGTACCCTCCGGCCACATGCCGAACCCCTGCTGCAGACCGTAGATGGCAAGCGGGGCAAGAGCTGTGACAAAAGTAGCGCAGATACCGGCAGGCACGGCCAACCTCTTTCCCTGAAAATAGCCGGTCAACCGTAAACCGAGTCCCCCGTAGATGAGAGAGATAACAACAATTCCCCAGCCGCCGAATGCTTCCCAGCCCAAATTCATAAACAGGGTCATAGCCCCGATGGCCAGCATACCGCCCAGGTAGTACAAGATATGGGTAAAGTCAAAGCGTGGGCCGGTGTCCGGCTGAGCCTGCAGGAATGTTACCAGTTCATCAACCTGCTCCTGTGACAAAATTTCTTCAGCAACGGCATGGTTTAGTTGTTTTTTTGTGACCTTCATGGCTTCGGTTTCGGGTTCCGGGTTTCGGGTTCCGGGTTCACCAGTTTATTGATGGTTGTGTAATCCGTCTTGCCTGTGCCAAGCAAAGGGATCTGGTCAGTTTTCTTAATGAGCCTGATGTTATGCAGTGGTGAGAGACCAGCCTCTCTGATTGCCTGATTAGCCTCCTGCCTATCGGTATCCAGGGTTGTGAGCAGAACCAATTCCGGATGTTCTTCATCTGCGGTGGCAGCCACCGCAAGTACGGGTTCATCGCCGGTCGGATAATGAGCTTCCAGCACCTGTTCAATAGCAGGCAGAGAGATCATCTCGCCGCCCAGCTTGACAAAACGCTTTAAACGGCCGGCAAAGACCAGAACCTTATCCTGCTCATACATGAGATCTCCGGTATCATACCAGGATTTCTCATCATATTCGACAAAAGGTGAAGGGGCCTCACCAAGATAACCGGGAAAGACATTAGGCCCACGCACCAGCAACTGGCCGGTTGCACCGGTGGTCACTGGTTTTCTTGTTTCCGGATCCAGTAAAACGTATTCCATGGACGGCATGATCCTGCCAATGGTACCGGGCCGAGGATCATCAATGGAGTTGACCGTAACCACCGGTGAACATTCGGTTACACCGTACCCCTCGCAGAGCAGGGCATCCGGGTTCATTTTCTGCAGGGTTTGAAACACATGGTCCGGACATTTTTCAGCCCCGGAAAAAATCAGTCGCAAAGGCTTAAGCTGGTCCGGCTCACCGGCCCGCAGGATACCGTTTAAAAAGGTCGGGGTGGTAATCAGTGTGCTGGTTTCATAGGCAGCGATCATTCTGGACAGCTGCGCACCCTCGGTGGGGTTGGCCCAGTACACGGT
Organism: Thermodesulfobacteriota bacterium; assembly: GCA_034660835.1. Lineage (GTDB taxonomy): Bacteria > Desulfobacterota > Desulfobulbia > Desulfobulbales > Desulfobulbaceae > Desulfobulbus_C. Next base: position 7,435 of record JAYEKB010000308.1, on the reverse strand, counting down.
GCGCAGTCCGGCACAGAGCGGCAGAACCACTGTTCCGGCAAGCCCCAGAGAATGGAAAACCGGCAGGATACCAAGCAGCCGGTCATTTGATGACAACGAGAGAACTTGCGCAAAATCACGGCCATTGGCCAGGAAATTGGCATGGGTCAGAGGCACGGATTTAGGCCTTGTTTCAGAGCCGGAGGTAAAGAGAATAGCTGCGGTTTCGGCAATGTCCGCCTGCTCTAAATCCCGCCAGGACAGCCTGCTCTTGATCAGGGCAGCGATTTTACGACCCGCAGTGATTTTCCCGGCCAGTTCTTCCAGATAAATCCAGGAAACACCGATCCCGTCCAGACTGATCCCCTGCCCTTCCAGTTTATCTGTTAAAGCCCGGGCCGTGATAACCTGTTCCACCCCAACGTTCTGCAAACAGTAGCGCATATTACCGCTGCCGGTGGTCCAATTGACCATGACCGGTTCCCTGCCGCTGAACATGACCGCCAGCCAGCTGATAACAGCGCTCACCGAACCGGGCATCATAATTCCCACCCGTTTACCGGAAATCTTTCTGATTTCAGGCAGCAGGGCATACAGAGCCATTATCAACTGCCGCCATGTCTTCTCACCACTGATTTGATCAGCCAGGATCACCTGATCCGGATTTTTCCGGGCCTGTTGTAGAAAAAGTTCTGCAATGGTTGCGCCATCAGGAATAGTCAAGGTCTTTTCATCTACCCTGTCAAACCATTTTGCTGAAAGCGATTTTAACGGAACCACGCCCATTGCCGGCATAATGCCGCCGGCTGCCAGGACACAGTCTGCAACGGTCTGCAGCCCTTCCAGATTAGCAGCAGACACCCCAAACTCTTCCTGCAGCCAGCTGCCGAATTCCACCAGCACCAGACTGTCCATGCCCAGGTCGGCAGCAAGGCTGTCCTCATCTTTGATCCCTTTTATACCGGAAAGTTCTATCAACTTATCCAGTACCTGGTTGCGGGTTGCGGCCGGAATCTCTGTGGTATCCCGGTCAACAGCTGCCGCCTCGGGTTCATGATGATACTGCGGACTGCTCCCCTGCCACCAAAAATAGGGAATTTGCGTATTTCTGTCCGGCTGCCGGTTATACCAATCTTCCAGATAACGGTTTATCTTCTGTTTATCTCCGTTTCTTGGAAAATCATCGGGCTCAACCACTTCTATATGTACATCCCTGCGGGGCATGAACAGCAGCCCGTTGGCCGGCAGCCTGATGAGGTGGTTCATCACATTTGTGAAAAAGGAAGGAATACCGTCTGCACGGCTGAAACTGCTCCCCCACAGGCCGCGGGTACGCAGCAATACAATCCTGACATCAGGCAATTCATGGACAATAGAGGCCACACCACTGTTGCCACCTACGATTTCAAGGTTGCTTCGACACAGGCGACCCGAAGGATACATAAGAATATTGTCGCCGTTTTTAAGTCCAGCCACAATTTCATTAATACCGGCAAATACCTGGTCTTTTGCCCGGCGCCCACTGATCGAAAGATCCGGAATAATGATCGTGTTAAGCATCCTGACCATGGGCCTCAACAGAGGGTGAGCAATCTGGTTTTCATCGGCCAGGGGACGGGGAGTAAACCTGTCGTACAAGCCGTTCATGACAATTACCGGATCACTCAGGGCCTGGTGATTAGGCAGAAACAGGATGGAACGGCCATCATTTTTAATTGCATCCAGCCCTGTAAAGCTGATGCGATACCTGAGACGAAGCAGCAGGGAGAGGAACAAGTTTATTATTTTTTTCATGATGTTAACCAAGGTGTTAGGCTATAGCTATTAGCTATTGGCCATTAACATTTAGCTGTACAACTCTGCGCAGAGCAAACCAGATTAAGACTCCAGCCAGCATGGAAACAATACCGAGCAACAGCATGGATTGTGAGGGATGGAACGTGTTATCGAGCATCGGAAAAATAATGCCTGCCAGCAGCATACAGGAAAAGGCCATGAAATTTGCCACCCCGATAATCCTGCCCTTACTGTCTGCTTTCGGACGAACCTGGATAAACGAGGTCACCGGAATCAGAAACAGTCCACCAAATGCTCCGGCCAAGGTCAAAAGACTAAACAGGATCGGGAACTGGTAACTGTTGCCATAAGAGACCAGCAGTCCGGCTGCTGCCAGACTGATTCCCATGCCTGCGGCACCGGGCAGGAGCACATGGGTCCACTGCTTATGATTTGTGATCTTGGCGGCAATGAGTGAACCAATACAAATCCCGACCATCAGGGAAACAGACAGGATTGAAGTAGCTGAGGTGCTCAGGCCAAGCTGCTGCAACCCCAGAGTGTTGATCACCAGCACAGCCAGCAGGCTGATAAAATAAAAATAACTGTCACACCAGACCGCCAGCAGGAGAAGGGGATCCTTTTTCAGCAGCACCAGGTCCCGCATTGAATTCAGCGGACCGGTCCAGGGAAAGGGTGTTGTAGAGCCGCTGGCCGGTCTTGAAAAAACACCAAAAGAGGCAACCACTCCCAACAAGCCGATCAACACGACAACAGAGGCAACCAGCACCCTGCCAAAGGGAATGGAGGTCGTAAACCAATGCTGATCAAGGGCAAAACCGGCCAGGGCCATACCAAGTAAAATTGCGACAGTAGTCACCAGTTTTAGGGAGGCATTTGCTTTAGTAACATACTCCCTGGGATACAACTCGGGAATAGAACCGTTCAAGGCCGGCCCGAACAGGGTTGACTGCAATCCCATGAGAAAAACCATAGCCAATACACAATTCCAGTTCATAGTCAAAACACCGTAAGCGCCTATGAGCATGGCACCGAGCTCAAGAAACTTAACCCCGATCACCACCTGTTTCTTGGCAAACCGGTCTGCCAGCCAACCTCCCCAGGCGGAAAACAGGATAAATGGCAGGGAAAACAAAATCGTCGCCTGACCCTGGATCTTGTTCATGCCAATGGCAACGGCAAGCAGCAATACAGCCTGCTTGAAAAAATTATCATTAAATACGCCCAGAAAATAGGTCAAGGCCATGGCAATAAAACGTTTCCTGGCCCACCGTATCTCATCGTGGCTGGTTAACTGCTCTGTCATCCTGAAATCTCTTTTGTATCGTTGATTGTTTTGAACCAATGCACTGTTGCTATCTCTAATCCAATGATCATGCCATTTTCAAAAATATACATAACACACTGATATACGAAAGTTTACAAACTATCCACACCGATAGCACAGACCAGTGTTGACATTTTATGTATACACACTGTACAATATTACACATGAAAAAAAAGCTGACAAACAGGGAACAACAACTTTTACACAAAATCCGTCAATCCATCACTGCAAATCCCTTTTCACGGCAGCGTGCCGTTGCTGACAGCAGGATATCAGACTTGCCTCCGAATACGAAGCCGGAAAAGTTGCTTAGTGCTGCTATTCAGGTTGCCCGGAAGAGCGGCCAAATCTTTATCCACTCAAACCGGGCTGACGTCAATCTTTTTGACGGCCGGGACAGACAGCTGGTTGACGGGCTGTTTCTCTTCATTATTTTCCATAGTTATCGTGATCAATTTGACCATCATATCAGGCAGCAGATCAAGGCCGGAGATGAGCCGGTTCACCTGGATTTCCACGCAAAAATCATAAAAGAGTTGTCCAGCTTCGGTTATTCAAAACAGGAAACAGACCGCTACATTGCAGTTTTCTTCCAGATGCGGCGCGCCTTTTATTTCATCAACACCACCCTGCCGGGCAAAAGCCTCTGCATGCAGCACCTGCGCAGTCGGCTCTGGAATAACATCTTTACCCATGACATCGGTCTGTATGTGGATCTGCTCTGGAACAGGATGGAGGATTTCTCCACTCTGCTCACAGGAAAAACCGGTACAGGAAAGAGTGTAGCCGCAACTGCCATCGGCCGGTCAGGTTTTATCCCCTTTGATCGGAAACAGGGACGTTTTAAGGAAAGTTTCACCCGCGCCTTTCTATCTGTTAACCTGTCGCAGATACCTGACCTGCTCATTGAATCCGAGCTCTTTGGTCATGCCCGTGGATCGTTCACCGGAGCCGTAAAAAATCACGACGGAGTTTTTGCCCGTTCAAGCAGGCATGGCTCGGTATTTCTTGATGAAATCGGCGAACTCTCCACCCGCACCCAGGTCAAGCTGCTGCGTATCCTCCAGGAACGAAGCTTCTCTCCAGTAGGCAGCAGCCGGACACTTCATTTCTCCGGTCGGGTCATCGGGGCCAGCAACAGGGATATTGGCAGGCTGCGGCAGCAAAAAAAATTCAGGGATGATTTTTACTTTCGCCTCTGCTCAGATACCATTACCATCCCTTCACTGCGCAGAAGAATTGAAGAAGATGCAGGCGAACTTGAGCTGTTGACTGATCACCTGCTGACCCGTATTGTCGGCCGCCGGCAACCTGAGTTGCTGCAACAGGTTCTGCAAACTCTGCACGCCTCCCTGCCCCTGGAATACGCATGGCAGGGCAATGTTCGCGAGCTTGAACAGAGTATCCGGCGTATCCTGCTCTCCGGCAGTTATGAACCGGGTACAGACAGCTGCAGATCTCACCAATACGATAACATCGTCCAGGAGATCGACCAGGGCAGCTGGTCCATGGCACAACTTACAGCATGGTACTGCAACCATTTATATGAAAAATACGGCACGTATCAGCAAGTGGCCCGGAAAACAGGGCTTGATCGAAGAACGGTCAAAAAATATCTGGCAGCATAGCAGGGTAACCCAACAATTCAGACAAAAGCTGTTGACCCCTAACAGGCTGTTGGTAAATATTCGGGTTGATTCTTTATACCTCAAGCTTTCAAGATGGATCGGAAGTTCTTGCTAAGAGGATACACCCAAATATCTTTAATCGGAACACTAATCTTCCCAGATGGTCCAAGCTTTCCTCTTCCTTTGGTTTGACCACATAATTGCCAATTTGCTGCCAGATAGCAGGTGCCAGCGAATCTTTTTTTCTCAACAAACGTTTCCAGCATTACTGGTTGCGTATGGTAGCGTTCGAACCAATCACCAGCAAGGCGACGAGATGTTAGTGAAAGAATCTTGGATGCAAGATTCTTTGATTGAATCCAGGGTAAGATCAGGAATCGAGCATTGTTGACGATTAAATGTAGATTTTTTTTGCGCTGCTCATGATCCCAGCCAATAAAGTGGTCTCTTGGTGCAGTTTGCCACGCTGCTGCACCAAAACCTGTTAACGCAACAAGTTGTTCTCCAGCATAGATAAAATAGCGTAATTGTGCACCGGGCAATGGGGTGTATCCGAGATAATGATATCTTTCGATGTACTCATTCCATAAAGCAGAACAGGGTTGTGTTACTATCTGGAAGCGAAGTGGCGGCAACAGGTCTACAGAGCATGTGATAGGATCCTGTTGGTCTGTATTTGAAGTAGGTTTCACTTTTCCCGCAGGACGTTTTTGGTACATCGGCGGAGGTAGGCAGATTATTCCATCTTCGTGCATTCGCAGCATAGCAACACGACATGACATATCCTTGAGCTTTCCATCAGGTTTCAGCCAATGGAACATTTTACACACCTCACGAGAAAGTCGTGCGCGCTTAAAGCTGGGATTTTGTTTTATGAGAGAGCTGATCTGGTCAAGTTCAGTGGATGGAAAATCTCTTCCGCAATATCTGTTCACGATGTATTGAATGGTTTGGCGAGTTGCTGCCGACGTTCTTTGTCCATTTTCCAAGGAAGAAAGGGAGATAAGTCAGCAGGTGGATTACCGTTGTTTTCTGCACAAGCTGTCAAGTATAGTCGTAACCAGTGGTGGCAGTTGAGACCACATAAAACAAGAGTCTGGAAAATTGAAAACATCATTGCTGCCAATTCAGAACTCCAAAGACTTCCAGAACCATAAAAATTCTTACGCCCTGTTACGGGATTACGAATAGATTGTTCTCCATTATTGTTATCCATGGGGACTTCCGGGTGTTCAATGAAAACAGTCAACCCTTCCCAATGTTTTTTCAGGCTAATTAAAATCTTAAATTTGACTTCTGTCAGCAGTGTTGAGTTTGCATTATCCGGATCGTATTTTACTATAGTAGAATCTCGTTCCTCAGCCATGATGTCTATTTTGCTAAGGAGTTTATCCTGTTCTTTTTGAAACGTGGCAGATTGCAACGGTAGTACAGGAAGCTTTTGGTCAAAATCTTCACGGCGCTTATTGTTAATGTGGTAGAGTTCACCAATCGTTTTCACCCAATCCAATGCCCATTTTTCCAGTTCTGGATATTTTCTGGCTGCATCGAGGAAGTCACGTCTTACGTGCGCCCAGCAAAAAGCCAGTGTAATAAAAGGGAGTTGCCGAGCCAATGATTTGTAAGCACTGTATCGGTCACAGATGACAATAATCTTTTGCTGCTCAATATTGTTAAAATGCTCGACAACTACGTTTGCTCCACGTCCCGGTGCAATCTTAAAAAAAACAACAGATGGTGAACGACTAACCCACAGCCACCAGCGATTGCCGATTTTACCATCAACACTCTCAAACACTTTCCAGCTGCTTTCATCATTGTGAAATCTATCTTCAGTCATTTGTTGTTCATAAAGTGCATCATAAATCGGCTTGAAGAGTTCTTTCAACCTTTGAAGTCCACCTGTAATTGTGCCAGCAGAAATCGGCAATCCCATTTCGGTAAACTGTCCAAGAAGACGATTCGTCGGCTGACAATAGCGGAATTTACTCAGTAACACATTTTCCCAAATAGATATTCCGTATGGGCTTCTCGGGAAAAGTTTAGGAGTTATGGGTGCAGTGATTGTGTTGGGAATACCTGTGCAGTTGCAGCCTTTCTTCATGCAGCTACGTTTTATCACACGCGTATAAGCCTTGATTTCAACCTCAATACTTTCAGATTTTTCTTGTCCGTCGAGAGTATATTCTATCCCACACTTTGAACATTTGGGGGGTTCAGGGAAATTGGCGGATTCCTCAATGCAGGGGAGATCTGGTCGTTTTGTGTGACCATGTCCTTTAGTGCCTGGCTGCTGGCCTCTGTTGTTAGTGTTTCCTGCCCCTTTGTTCTTTGGACCGTTGCCATCTTTTTTATTAGAATTCTTTTTCTCGCTTTTTTTACCAAAGACACGTTTTTTCAAATCACGAATCTGGCCTTTTTGGTGCTTGATAATATTTTCTAATTTTTCTATTTTTGCCAACGCTTTTTCATGCATGCTCAGCCGGTAGCCAACTTCACACTTAAGTGTGAAGTATTCTTTTTCTGAAATAACAATTTGCGGGGAGAGAACAACGGATGGGTTAACGGACGATCCTTGATTATTTTCAAGAAGAAATGGGTGGCTTTGTTTTTGACATGTTGCATTCATGTTTGTTATTGTAACAAACATGGCGAGTTGTGTCCCGAAAATTCTCCATTAGAAAACAACAACCCGAATATTTAC
>JAYEKB010000307.1:0-10358 GCA_034660835.1 Thermodesulfobacteriota bacterium | reverse complement strand
ATGCGACCGCACCTGCTTTGTCGCTGCAGGAGCAGGCATAGGCAACTATCGGAGTCTGCGCTTACCTGCCTACTCCTGCGCTCAGCGCATCTGCAGCCGCCTCGACTTGTGAAATATGCGGGTTAGTGAATCGGCAGAGGCAGACCGGTTGCTTTGCAGGAAAAAATGTAACAGGAGGATGGAGAGTGATGGATAAAAAGAAATCGTATATGGGCGTTAGCAAGAATGAGGACAGCAGTTGGCAGTTTACGGTGGAAAAGGCCAGTGGTAAGCTAAAAACCGGCACCGGTTACAGCACTGCCAAGGTGGCGGCATTAATGCGGGATGAATATATTCTTAAGCATAATTTGGACCAGAAATTAAATTTTCCCACAAAGCGCATAAGAAAAATGCGTATTGCAGCCTATGAAAAGTTGTTTGGCAAGTTAAAGTGATTTGAGCGGTTCCTGTCGGTATTCTCCCGGGACTCTGTTTTTCAAAACTCCTTCTTGAGAGTTGTGACAAGACTGTTTATTGTTTAGGGATTATAGGGGCAGGATGTCTGGCTCGATTCTGGTTTATTAACAAAAAATGAGGGGTATAGCCTCCATGAAAAATATACAGGTATAAGCAATGGTTGAAGTCACAGAAACAGCGGAGGCAAAACAGAAACTCCATAATCTTAAGGGCAAAATGCTTGCCTTGAAGGAGCATCTTTGACTTAGACGGCAAGAAGCTTGACATAGAACGTCTGGAATCTGAGACGCTGGCCCCGAATTTCTGGAATGATCAGTCCAAGGCCAAGAAGGCGCAGAAGCAATTGGGCCAGTTGCAGGACCTGGTGAAGAATTGGGAACAGAATTTTCAGGACCTGGAAGAGGCTGACATGCTCCTTGATATGGCCATTGAGGAGAATGATCTTGAAACCCGGCAGGAGGTTGAGGCATCTCTGGATCAGCTTAAAGAACGGGTGGACATGGTCGAACTGGAGTGCATGTTCGATGGTGAGCATGACGCATCAAATGGTCTTTTGACCATTCATGCCGGTGCCGGTGGGACCGAGGCCCAGGATTGGGTCGGTATATTGATGCGTATGTACCTGCGCTGGGCTGAGGCGCATGGTTTTGGTACCGATATTCTTGATTACCTGCCCGGTGACGAGGCCGGTACCAAGTCCGTAACCATCCTGATCAAGGGCAAGAATGCGTACGGCTACATGCGCTCCGAGGTCGGTATTCACCGGCTGGTACGGATTTCACCTTTTGACTCCTCAGGCCGTCGCCATACCTCTTTTGCCTCGGTCATGGTGCTGCCTGAACTGGATGATACCATTGAAATCGATATCAATGAAAAGGATTTGCGCATTGATACCTACCGGGCCAGCGGCGCAGGTGGCCAGCACGTAAACAAAACCGATTCGGCCATCCGAATTACCCATCTGCCAACAAATATTGTGGTCCAGTGCCAGAACGAGCGCTCCCAGCACCGTAACAAGGATATGGCCATGAAGATGCTCATGGCCAGGTTGTATGAAAAACAGCAGGAAGAACAGGCACAGGCCCAGGAAAACCTGCACGGCGACAAGAAGGAAATTGCCTGGGGCAGCCAGATCCGTTCATACGTACTGCAGCCGTACCGGATGATCAAGGATCACCGGACCAACGTTGAAGAGGGGAATGTGGATGCGGTGCTTGATGGTCGCCTGGAGCCCTTTATCAAGGCGTTTCTGCTCTGGCAGCCGTGATGAACAAAGGTGTAAGGTGAAAGGGGGAAGGGGGAAAGACCACCCAAAGCCCGGAACCCGGAACCAGGAACCCGAAACCAAAAGACCGGAACTGAGTTGCGCAAAATGCGGCTCCTGTAGTGTAGTTTGTCCGGTATTTCGGGTGGATGGGCGTGAGTCCATGACCGCTCGGGGCAAGATGCACCTGCTGGCCACCGGTCTTGTTGATCATCCTTCAGCTGTTTTTGAAAATCTGTTTTCCCAGTGTCTGCTCTGCGGGGCCTGTGAGCAGGTCTGCCCGCGCAATCTCCCCATTACAGATATCATCTCAAAGGCCCGCAGCCGGTTCTCCACTTTTTATGGCCGGGGCGGCCTGCAAAAGGTTGTTGCCCGCTCCCTGCTTGCCCGGCCCGGTTTATTAGAAGGGTTGGTCAGAGCAGGAATCAGTCTGAAACGTATCAACGGGCTGCCTGCCCATTCCGGCCTGCGCCTTAAACTTGGTCTACTTGAAACCAGGTCACAGAAAAAGGGGACAGATTTATTTTTTTGTTCAAATAGAGGGCTTAGCCGATCTCAGAAACATAAAAAAATAAATCTGTCCCCTTTTTCTGTTTCGTACTTCACCGGCTGCCTTGCCCGCCATCTGCAACCTTCGGTGGCCAAGGCCACTACTGAACTGTTAGCCAGCTGCGGTCAATCTGCCCATGTGCCTGTTGATCAAAATTGTTGTGGCTTGGCGGCCTGGAGTGCAGGCAGGCGTGATCAGGCCCGCAGCCTTGCCCGAAACAATATCGAGGCCTTTGAGTCTTTAAGCGGGCCGATTCTCACCTCCTGTGCTTCCTGCTCCTCCCATCTGTTCACCTACCCTGATCTGTTTGTAAAAGATGATCCCTGGCGTAGACGGGCGCAGCAGTTTGCTGACCGGGTGCAGGAGTTCACCGCGTTTTTTGGTAAATCCCTGCCTGAACCGCAGCCGGATACAGGAAGTTCACTGCAGATCTTTTATCACGATCCCTGTCACCTGCGGTTTACAGCAAATGGTCAGGCAATACCCCGGGCTTTGCTTACCAGAATGGGGCTGCAGATCGTTGAACCGGAGAATGGTCCCTCATGCTGCGGCCAGGGCGGGCTTTTCCACCTGGCCTACCCTGAAACTTCAGCTAAGATTTTTAATAAAATATCCAGACGCGTCCTGGCTTGTCAGCCCGACTGCATAACTACCACCTGTTCAGGCTGTCTCATGCAGTACCAGTACCAGCAGGAAGATACCAGGGTGGTACATCTTGCGGTATTACTCAATGAGTTATTTGTCGGGGAAAACCACTTGAATCAAGCCCTGGAATAGAGAAGGGCTTATGCGGTTTCGCATACCTCAAAAATGTAAGCCGTCACAGGTGCCCCAGATTCGAAGTCTTCGCTTATCTGCACGATTGCTTCTGTCCGCTATAGTTTTTTTCTATGCGGGCAGGAGCAAGCGTGTGAAGATGGGGTGCCTGTGACGGCTTACAATTATTCTTCTTTCCAATCCGGCCGCAAATGCAGCTCTGTAAGCTGTTTCCTGGCAACCGATGCCGGTGCTTCGGTGAGCGGGCAGGTGGCTTTCTGGGTTTTGGGGAATGCAATGACGTTGCGAATGGAGTCGGAACCGGTGAGGATCATCAGTAAGCGGTCCACGCCAAAAGCAATGCCTCCGTGGGGGGGAGCGCCAAACTTAAGAGCCCGTAGCAGAAAACCAAACTTATCATCCGCTTCCTGCTTGTCAATGCCCAGTACCTTGAGCACCCGTTCCTGTATCTCCGGACTGTGGATACGGATGGATCCTCCCCCGATTTCATTGCCGTTTAACACCAGGTCATAGGCCCGGCTCTTGACTTTGCCGGGATCGCTTTCCAGCAGGTCAAGATGCTCTTCAAAGGGAGCGGTAAAGGGGTGATGGACTGCAGAGTGACGATTTCTGTCCGTATCGAATTCCACCAGCGGGAAGTCGGTGATCCACAGAAAATCAAAGGTGTCGTTGTCAACAATATCCAACCTGCGGGCCAGTTCCAGCCGCAGTTCGGCCAAGACCTGGTTGACGGTTGCGGTATCGTCGGCGCCAAAGAGGATCAGGTCGCCCGGTTCCGCCTCCAGGACCTTGCCCATGGCCGCAATTTCATCATCAGTAAAGAATTTGGTGATCGGTGACTGCCACTGGTCTTCCTTGATTTTGATCCAGGCCATGCCCTTGGCACCGAAGCGGCCCGCGTATTCAGTGAGATTATCCAGGTCCTTGCGGGAAAAGGTGGCGCAGCCTTTGGCGTTAATGGCCTTGACCGACCCGCCTTTATCAATGATGGAGTTAAACACTTTGAAACCGCAGCCACGGAGCGTCTCCGTCAGGTCGGTCAGCTCAAAGCCAAAACGGGTATCAGGCCGGTCAGTGCCGAACCGTGCCATGGCTTCGTCATAGGTCATTCTTTTGAAGGGTGGTTCCAGTTCAATAGCTCGGGTTTTCTGGAAGACGTCTTTTATCATGCCCTCGGTAATAGCAATAATATCATCCTCACCTGCAAAACTGAGCTCCATGTCGATCTGGGTGAACTCCGGTTGACGGTCAGCCCGCAGGTCTTCGTCACGGAAACATCTGACGATCTGAAAGTAGCGGTCCATGCCCGACATCATCAGCATTTGCTTGAATAGTTGCGGAGACTGGGGCAGGGCATAGAATTTGCCTGCGTTGACCCGGCTTGGCACCAGGTAGTCGCGAGCCCCCTCAGGAGTAGAACGGGTGAGCATGGGTGTCTCGATTTCCAGAAAATTGTTATTGCTGAGATAATTCCGTACAGCCTGCACTGCTTTGTGGCGCATGATCAGTTTATCTGCCATTTCCGGACGACGCAGGTCCATGTAGCGGTACTGCAGCCGCAGGTTGTCCGAAACCTCGGTTACTTCATCAAGTGGGAAAGGCGGTGTCTCACTGGTGTTGAGGATGCGCAGCTCACTGACCAGCACTTCTATTTCGCCGGTTTTGAGCTTAGGGTTGGCCATATCGCCGGGACGTCGTTCGACCTTTCCTTTTACTGCAAGCACCCATTCGGATCGCACCTGGTGCGCCTTGGCATGGACATCAGGATTGATTTCCGGATTAAAGACGACCTGGGTAATACCCCAGCGGTCACGCAGGTCGATGAAAATCACCCCGCCGTGGTCACGGCGGCGGAGAATCCAGCCCATGAGCGTGACCTCCTGGTCCAGGTTGTCGGTGCCGAGTTGATTACAGTTATGCGTGCGCCGCAGCGCTCCCATTGTGTCCATTTTTATGCTCCAGGACCGGCAGGACCGGTAGTAGAATAGGTAGAAGGTGTAAGGTATAAGGTCGAAGGTTCAAAGGTATAAGTGAGTTACTCGGTGGTTATCAGGTCATGTAGTTGATTGCCCTGTTGTTTTACCGTTCCCTGCAGCGAGAAAGGCTCCTGTTCCTTGTTCAGCATATTACGCAGGACACCTTCATGCTGTTCAAGCTCCTGATCACCTATGATCAGAGTAAAGCGAGCTCCGGTTCTGCCGGCCTGTTTCATCTGGGCCTTGAGACTGCGGTTGCTGTAATCCATGGCCGCCTGCAGGCCAAGTTTGCGCAGTTGGTGGATAAGGGGTCCGCTGTATGCAATAGCAGACTCTCCCAGAGCGGCAATAAAGACATCCGCCTGAATGGCAACAGCAATATTATTTTTTTGCTGCATGAGCAGGGCCAGACGTTCAATGCCCATGGCAAAGCCGATGCCGGGCAGGTTTTTTGGTCCGCCGAGCTGTTCGATGAGTCCGTCATACCGGCCGCCTGCGGCCACTGCGGACTGGGCACCGAGATCAGTGGTCAGAAACTCAAAAGTTGTGCGGGTATAATAATCCAGCCCCCGTACCATAAACCGATTCAGCTTATAAGTAACTCCAAGGAGATCGAGCTGTTTCCGTACCGCTGCAAAATGGCTGTCACAGTCCGCACATAAACTGTCCAGGATGGAGGGTGCATCCTTAACCAGCGCCTTGCAGTCCCGTTTTTTACAGTCCAGAACCCGCAGCGGGTTGGTGGTCGTTCTCCGTTTACAGTCGTCGCATAACCCGTCCATACGTTCATTCAAGTGTTGAACCAGACGTGTGCGAAAGTCGGGTCTGCATTTGGGGCAGCCCAGGGAATTGACCTCCAGGCTGACCGTAAGTCCCAGTTCGGTGAGCAGCAACTGGCCCATGGCCATAAGTTCGGCATCAATCTGCGGCTCCATGGCGCCGATTATTTCCGTGTCGATCTGGTGAAACTGGCGTTGTCTGCCCTTCTGCGGGCGCTCATGGCGGAACATGGGGCCGATGGTAAACAATCGCTGGACAGGCTGCTGAACATGGAGCCCGTGCTCGATAAAAGCTCTAAGCAGGGAGGCAGTGGCCTCGGGACGCATGGTGATGCCTTTGTCGACAAAGGTGTACATCTCCTTTTCAACAATATCCGTGGCCTCACCAATGGAACGGGCAAAGAGTTCTGTTTTTTCCAAGATGGGCAAGCGAATTTCCCGCATGCCGAAGCGGCGGAATATGTCGCGGGCTGTAGTTTCTATCTGCTGCCAGATGGCAACTTCATCGGGCAGGATATCTTTAAAGCCGTTAATGGCCTTGATCTTCAAGTAGACCTCCGTGGCAAACAGTATTTTGCCGGTACATTTCAAGCAGAATTAAAAAAAGAGTCAAAAAATATAAAATTTAATCGATTTGTCGGGGAAAAGTCAAGCCGATGTAGCCGGATTGTGGTAATATATAAGATTAATTTTTTAAACAGTTTGATATGGGGCTGTTGGATACAGGGATACTTGACAAAGTGGTCCCTGCGTAGCATTATTTCAACAAACCTTGTGTACCCAATAGAAGAGAAACTAATGAAACTTCCTGAACTCAAAATTGGTCCCTTCATCGCTCGTATTCCCCTTGTTCAAGGTGGTATGTCCATCAAGGTATCTACCTCTGCTCTGGCAATTCCAGTGGCCCAGTGCGGTGGTATCGGCACCATCGGCGGTTCCGGTGTGCCGTTACCGGAATTGCAGGAAGATATCCGCAGGGCAAAAGCAGCCACTGACGGTGTTATCGCCGTTAATATCATGTACGCAATGAAGGAGTTCCACGAGCTGGTGATGGGGTCTATAGAAGCCGGGGTGGACATGATCATCACCGGTGCCGGTTTTTCCCGGGATATTTTTAAAATCGGTAAAGACCATAATGTCCCCATTGTCTCCATTGTCTCATCACCTGCTTTTGCCCGTCTTGCTGAAAAGCTTGGTGCTGCAGCCATCGTTGTTGAGGCTGCCGAGGCTGGTGGCCACCTGGGAACGGACAAGCCGCTGCGGGAACTTTTTCCTGATGTTCGCAAGGTGGTGTCTAAGGTGCCTTTGATTGCTGCCGGCGGCGTAATCAACGGTTTTGAAATGGCAGAAATGATGGATAAGTACGATGCCGATGGAGTTCAAATCGCCTCCCGTTTTGTCCTTAGTGATGAATGTTCGGTATCGCAGGAGTTTAAAGAGACGTACCTTAAGGCACAAAAAGAAGATATTGTTGAGGTTCAGTCTCCGGTGGGCATGACCGGTCGGGCCATTAAAACCCCGTTTATCAAACAGATGGAACAGGGAGAAGATGTGGCGGCCCCGAAATGCAAATTTAAATGTTTGAAAAAATGCAGTTATAAATACTGTATCAATGACCGGCTTATGGCCTCCTGTACAGGTGATGTTGAAAACGGCCTGGTCTTCTGCGGCGCCAATGCCTACAAGATGACGGAAATTCTGCCGGTTAAAGAGATCTTCAATCGTTTTGTACGGGATGCTGAATCTGTGTACAAGGAAAACAGGTAGGCTGCTGCATGTTTTATTTCTCTTCCTATAGACTATTTCCAATATGACCAGACGCGCAGCCAGTGGTAAAGAACCGATTGAAGAACCAGAGGAGATAAAGCCACTGGTCATACCGGAGGGGCAGCATCCCGTCCGGGAGCAGGATATTGAACAGGAGGCGCTCAAGGTACTGTACCGGCTTCGTGACGCAGGCTATTCCGGCTATCTTGTCGGTGGCGGTGTCCGTGACATCTATCTTGGTAACAGGCCTAAAGATTTTGATATTTCCACTAATGCCCGTCCCGGCCAGCTCCGGAAACTTTTTCGCAACTCCCGAACCATAGGTCGGCGTTTTCGGCTGGTGCAGGTTTTTTTTCGCGGCAACAAGATCATTGAAGTCTCTACCCTGCGATCCCGGAGTGAGTATGACATCAATGACCCGGATAAGGTTCTGCCCTCAAATAATACCTTTGGAACCCTGCAGGAAGACGCCTTTCGCCGGGATCTGACCATTAACTCCCTGTTTTATGAGATCGAGAACAAGACCATTATTGACTACGCAGGTGGAGTGCAGGATCTTGATAATGGTATTATCCGTATTGTCGGCGAGCCGAATCGTCGTATTACCCGGGATCCGGTCCGCATGCTGCGGGCGATTCGTCATGCCGCCCGAAATGATTTTGCAATTGAACCTGAGACCTGGAAGGCTATAGTCAAGCACCGGCATAAGATTGATCTTTGCCCGCCCTCACGGATCAGGGATGAGTTGCTTAAGGATCTCCATACCGGTAACAGCAGGGCATGGGCTGAAATCGCCCTGAAAAGCGGTATCTTTACCACCCTGTTTCCTTTTTATGGGGAGCTGCTTGCCGGAAAAGACGGCAAAGCAGTGAAAAAAGAGCTGCTGGCAATACTGGCGGTTCTGGATCGATTGTATGGTGAGGATGTGAAAGAGGGTAAGGTTGTTATTGCCGATCACATGCTTTTTGCGTCCCTGTTGTTTCCCTGGGCTGACAGACATTTTGAGCTGACGCGGCAGGAGCTCAAGGGACCGGGTTACCACCATCTGTCAAAGGCGATCCGAGCGGAGCTTGACGATGTCTTTTCCCACCGGCTGAACCTTAAACGGATGGCCAAGGATGCTATTACTACCCTGTTTGTAAATATGCCCGGTTTTCAAAAGCATCAAAAAAATAAATCATGGCCTGCCTGGCTGCGCAGGAAGAGCTATTTTTTCGATTGTTCCCGTTTCTATGCTCTTTATCAGGAGGCCAGCGGCAGAGAATCAATGGATGTCTCTCAATTTGTTGATAAGACGGTAGAATCAAAGCCCCCTCTTCGTGAGCGCAAAAGAGGGTCAGGAGCTGGCCGTCGTGGTGGCAGGAGAGGTACTAACCCGGCCTTTGCCGCTGATAAGAAGGGAGTCTTTGGTTTACTAAAGGGATAGTTTTGCGTTTTTTACTCTACAATATTCGCTACGGGGCAGGCATTGGCAGCAAATTTCATCTGCCTGTTCCGTATGCCGGTTACCTGAAACGGTCTGCGGCTAATTTTGACCAGATTGCTGAATATATCCGCCATATTTCCCCTGACATTATCGGCCTGGTCGAGGTGGATTCCGGTTCATTCCGTGTTAAAAACTTTTGCCAGGCCGAGTCGCTTGCCAGCCGGCTCGGTTATAATCATGTTGTCGAGTCAAAGTATCGGGAAGGCTCCATGGTACAACGGGTACCGGTGCTTTGTAAGCAGGGTAATGCTCTGTTGTTTAAGCAGGAAATCATTGAACACAGTTTTCATTTTTTTAAGCAGGGAGTCAAGCGACTGGTGATCGAGGCCAGGACTGATGACGTCACGGTTTTCCTTGTTCACCTCTCCCTGACCTTCCGTAATCGACAAAATCAGCTGGAACAGCTGTTTAAGCTGGTTCGGAACGTCAAAGGTCCGATCATTGTAGCCGGTGATTTCAATGTGTTATGGGGGAACCAGGAACTTGAGCTCTTTCTTGGTGCCACCGGCCTGATCAATGCCAATAACGAAGGGCAGCCCTCACATCCCAGCCATGCGCCCAAAAGGCAGTTGGATTTTATTCTCCACAGTCCGGATCTTTTGATGACGCAATTTTCCATTCCAAGGATACAATTTTCCGATCACGCTCCCCTGGTCTGCGATTTTGCAGAAAAATAAGGTTGATTGACTCGCAGAAAGTCGAAAACTCACCGCAGAGACACAGAGTTTGCAGAGGTAACATCTTGTTTTGTAATAATAAAAACTCTGCTTTCTCCGCGTCTCTGCGGTTAATAAATTGGTTTTACGAATCCATCAAGGTTGGTTTGAGCAGAACGCGGGATTCACCACAGAGGACACAGAGAATAACAAAAGGGTGCTTATCAGAGAGCGATGACCGAACCATTGCGCCCTGTTACTCCACTCCCCTGTCGTACCGCCCTGCGATAGGAAAAGAAGTCTCTGCTGCAGACCGTGCAGATTCCTGCTGTTTCAATATTTGTATCCTTAAGTCCTGCTTCTGTTAGCTGATCGCGGCTGATTGCCCAGAAATCGAAATGGCAGGGGGTAACCTGTCGGGCATGAAACGGTTTCGGCAGTTCCTGTTGAAAGTGGATAAACTCGGCGCAACAGGGTCCCAGCGAAGGACTGATGACCGCCTGGAGGGTATCGGGATTCACCCCGTAATAAGCGTGCATGGCAGCCACGGTTTTAGCTATAATATTGAGCGTGCTTCCACGCCAGCCGTTATGAACTGCACCGATAACCCCTTGTTCCGGATCATGGAGCAGGATTGCCTGGCAGTC
>JAYEKB010000306.1:0-2397 GCA_034660835.1 Thermodesulfobacteriota bacterium | reverse complement strand
CTGCTCATGGGTCATGTTACTGAAAAGGTTATTGGCCGGGCCCATTGTGCGGTTCTGGTTGTTAACAAAGAAAACGGGTCTTAGAAAACAACAATTCAAGGTGGCCTCAACAACAAGGCGTACTCTTTCAGGGTAACGCCTTGTTGTTTTCAAATAGTTCGCAGGATTACTTCCCCGGTTAATCGCTGACACGACACCTCTGCCCGCGGACGGATGTCAATCGTCGCCCCGCAACAACTTCTTTATTCCGAACCAAAAAAATGATAGAATAAACATAGGTCAAGGGATAATTCCTGTCTATTCACGTCCTCTGCTAATCCGAGAGATCAGGAGGCCTATGCATTCCGAGTCTAACTCCCGGACAATACCATCTGCCGGTAATGATGAAGCACTACTGCAACTCATCAGGCAACTTATGGATGAGCTGCATCCGGACATGCGTTTCTCCAGTCCCGTTACCCTGGACAGCTCCCTGGACCGTGACCTCGGCCTTGACAGCCTGGCCAGGGTTGAACTTCTCGCCCGTCTTGAGCAGCAATTCGACCTCTCCCTGTCCGAACATGTGCTGGCAACGGCGGAGAGTCCGCGAGATCTGCTGAGACATATTGGTTTGTCGAAAAGGGAAACGCCGGCTCCACAGGTCACACAAACCGTTCCATCCGAGGCTTCAGACAAAACCGACCTGGCACCCCATGGAGCAGAAACGCTGGTAGCTGTACTTGACAGCCATGTCCTCGCCCATCCGGATCGAATTCATATCGTCCTTGATCACTCCAATGAAGATGCTGCCCAGCTCACCTACGCTGACCTTAAACAGGGAGCCCTGAAACTGGCTGCCGGACTGCAGCACCACAACCTTGAACCGGGCAATACCGTTGCCATCATGCTGCCCACCGGACTGGACTATTTCTTCAGCTTTTTTGCCATCCTGCTTGCCGGAGGAATTCCGGTACCGCTCTATCCTCCGGCACGCCCCACCCAGATTGAAGAACACTTAAGAAGACACCGGGGAATTTTACGCAATGCCGGGGCAAAGATCATGATAACCATGCCTGAAGTCAAACCGGTTGGCAGACTGCTGAAAGCCCAGGTGGAAACACTTGAGCTGGTTGACACAGTAGACGCATTCTCCGGGCAATCCAATGAATTCACCCCCATCCCCATTAACGCGGGAGATATTGCCTTTATCCAGTACACCTCCGGCTCCACCGGTGACCCCAAGGGCGTGGTTCTAACTCATGCCAACCTGCTGGCCAACATCCGGGCCATGGGCCGGACAACCGATGTCACAGCGGCTGATGTTTTTGTCAGCTGGCTGCCGCTTTATCACGATATGGGGCTGATCGGAGCATGGCTGGGAAGTCTTTATTTCGGCTGCCGCCTGGTCATCATGCAGCCGCTCTCCTTTCTTGCCCGGCCGGAGCGCTGGCTGTGGGCCATACACAACTATCATGGTACTATGTCGGCCTCTCCCAATTTCGGCTATGAATTCTGCTACCGAAGGCTTGATGACAACAAACTAAAAGGGCTTGACTTACGTTCCTGGCGCCTGGCTTTCAACGGGGCAGAGCCGGTCAGTCCGGAGACGATCCGTAACTTTGAAAAACGTTTTACCGCGTACGGATTTCGCCCGGAAGCCTCCTCCCCTGTCTACGGCCTGGCAGAATCCTCGGTCGGCCTCGCCTTTCCTCCGCTCGGACGGGGACCTGTCATTGACCGGGTCAAACGTGGCCCTCTCATTGAATCGGGCCGGGCAGTACCGGCAACAGAAGACGACATCACACCACTTCAGTTCGTGGCCTGCGGCCGTCCTCTGCCCGGCCACCAGATCAGGATCGTTGATGAGAGCGGCCGGGAATTGCCTGACCGATACCAGGGAGAGCTGCAATTCAAAGGGCCGTCAGTTACCAGCGGCTACTTTCGCAATCCGGAAAAGACCCGCACCCTTTTTAAGGGAGAGTGGCTCGATTCCGGTGATCTTGCCTATATTGCCGACGGCGACGTGTTCATCACCAGCCGAATTAAGGACATTATCATCCGCGGCGGCAGGAATATATATCCCCATGAACTGGAAGAGGCGGTGGGCAACATAGAGGGCATCCGAAAGGGATGCATTGCTGTGTTTGCGAGTCAGGACCGTGATTCCGGCACTGAGCGGCTGATCGTACTGGCGGAGTCGAGAAAAAAGGATCCGGAAACAAAGGAAACACTGCAAGGGCAAATCATCAATATGGCTGTCGACCTGGTGGGCATGCCGCCGGACGAGGTGATTATCGCTCCACCCGGCACAGTGCTGAAAACTTCAAGCGGCAAGATACGACGGGCTGCAAGCCGGGAACTCTTTGAAAAAGGAGGGATCGGCAAAGCAAAACGCGCCCTGTGGCTGCAGCTTGTCCG
>JAYEKB010000305.1:0-10377 GCA_034660835.1 Thermodesulfobacteriota bacterium | reverse complement strand
GAAAAAGGGCGTTGAATAGAGGCATCGAATCCATGGCTGCCTCACCGGATGAAAAATATCTCTACTTTGCCATGCAGAGCCCCCTGGCAAACCCGGACAAAGATACGTATAAAAAAAGCCGTCAGGTCAGAATTATCAAAATCGATCGCCTGGCTGGCAAAGTGGTAGGTGAATATGTCTATCTGATCGACACGCCCGATACATTCGGCAGGGACAACAGGAAAAAGAAACGCAAACAGAATGATGTGAAGGTATCTGAGTTGACAGCCGTGGATGCTGACAGGATGGTGGTCCTCGAGCGTATTTCAAGTACGACCCGGTTTTTTCTTGTTGATCTCAAAACTGGTGATAACATTCTCGGCAGCACATGGGACGATCCTGCCATCACACCAACCCTGGAGCAGAGTGATGGAACCGCCATAAAAACACTTACAAAGAAATTGCTACTTGATACCGATGTGCGGGGAGGGCTGATGAAAAAAGTCGAAG
Organism: Thermodesulfobacteriota bacterium; assembly: GCA_034660835.1. Classification (GTDB taxonomy): domain Bacteria; phylum Desulfobacterota; class Desulfobulbia; order Desulfobulbales; family Desulfobulbaceae; genus Desulfobulbus_C. The sequence continues at coordinate 9,888 of JAYEKB010000305.1, read as the reverse complement.
GCCTGGCCTGGCTTGGTGGTGACCAGTGGATCATGGTCAATGATAATGATTTCGGCATTGAGGGTGATCCTACGTATATTGTTCCGGTTACAATGGCTGTGGAATAATCCGGTCAATGGGTAAATATATTGCTGAAACCCTTGGCACAGGAGCTCTTGTCTTTATGGGCTGCGGTGCCATTGTCGTTAATGACCTCCAGGCCGGCCCACTGGGCCATGTCGGCATCTGTCTCGTCTTCGGCCTGGTAGTTCTGGCCATGATCTATTCGGTGGGAAATATTTCCGGGGCGCACCTCAATCCGGCTGTGACCATAGGTTTCTGGGCAGCGCGAAGGCTTGAAGGAAGGCGGGTGCTTCCCTACCTCTGCAGTCAGTGTATCGGTGCTGTTTCTGCAGCGTTTCTTTTACGGTTGCTCTTTGCCGAACATCCGACCCTTGGCAGTACACTTCCTGCAGGCTCTACAATACAATCATTCACTCTCGAGGTAATCCTTTCCTTTCTCCTTATGTTCGTGATCCTCAATGTGTCCACCGGTCATATGGAAAAGGGAATCATGGCCGGGGTCGCGATCGGGGGTACGGTTGCCATGGCGGCAATGATGGGCGGTCCGGTCAGCGGGGCTTCCATGAATCCTGCCAGGTCTCTCGGACCTGCCCTTATCTGCGGTTGCTTTGAACACCTCTGGCTCTATCTCATCGCACCGGTTGCCGGCACGATTCTCGCGGCACCAACCTGTCGACTAATTCAGGGCAAGTCTTGCTGTTATGCCAAGTAGTTACGCGATAATCAATTATATGCCTCTGGTAAAATTTCTCGCATGCCTTGATCTTGAACTAAAATCCTGATTTTACAAGGTACCCTCTTAAGAAGAGACTGCCTTTTGGCATAAAATTTTGAAGCATCATCACAGCAGCAGAAGAACTGCTCCTTTTCCTCAGTGAAAAGCTTTGGGTTATCTTTGATGAGAGCAGTGAGACGATCATGCTCTTTAACCCAGTCTGTAACCTGCCGAAATCTGTGATATCTCATTGTTTGCACTCCTGAAATTGCTTGACCCATGAAAATAAGGTCAATATATTTCCCTTGCCCTTTATTGATAGACTGCAACAGAGAATGAACTGTCAAGGGAACAGGGTGGCATAGCTTAATCTTCTTTTTCGTAAAATCTGATCTCAGCGACCAGGTTTTTACTGACAGCATACTCTTTTTTGGCCCTTTTATTTTTTTTCACTATCAAATGTTGTGCTTCTTCTCGTACAAGGTGGCCATCCAGCCAATCCTGCTCCATTCCTTGGCTGTCTAGAAAGTAAAGGCTTTTCAACTCATCTGTTTGCCTGCCCGCGATTTGATATTTGACCCATTCTCTTTCATGTTCATCGACCACAACCCCTTCATCGGCAATATTGCACTGACTCAATTTATCAAGTGTCAAAGATTTTCTGCCGTCATCAATGGCCAATTCTCTAAAACTTATTGCATTATCATCAGCTTCGAAAAAAAATACGCTAAAATATTCATCTGATGAGTGGGGTAGAATCACTCTGTAAAGAACACCGTCCTCTCTACAGCTCCTGATTAATTCATCCGGGCTGAGTTTTTTTTGTGGTTCTTGCCCGGGTTCCCAACTAAACACATTCGAGGAGTAATGCATTATTTACCACTCTAAAGAAGAAATGGACGGAGGTGGATCCACATAATTGTCTATTAACCTATAGCGCTATTCCTGATTCTGGACATGATGAGCGCAGCCTGTGATCGATCAGATGGACATGGCGCTCAAACTCCATTCCTGGCAGATGGCGCTTCACTATCTATTTCTGTCAGTATCTTACAATGATTTTGTTAGGAAATGGTTAGAAGTTCGTTAGGATGGTTGCGCTGCAGATTTTATTTCTATAATATTATCATGACGATTAATTTTTTGATAATCATCTTGCTTGTTACGTTGTTGTTGCCTTGAGCGACATTCTTGTCAATAAATCAATCCAGTTAGCGTGCCATTTAGGTGCGGGTATTCTGTTTGGGCGAAATAGCAATTTTACAAGGCACCCAACTCTATGAGTATGCTGCAGTTTGTTGCACAATGTTAACCATGAATTATTTCTCTAATGCTTGAGTTTATACGTTCTTCTTATTTTCAGACCCTGATATCCAGTTTTTCTTCCGGTGTCGTTATCATCAACACCTCCGACATTATCTATGTCTTCAACGAGGCTGCCTGCCGCATCTTCCGCAAGGATCTGTCGGATTGTCTCTACACTGATTTTCGAAGCATACTGCCGGGGTTAGACAGGTCGCAGGAGATCGAGGCAATGATTAAGCAGGTGGCCTCATCATGGACTCCAAGCAGTGAGCTGACAACAACGCTGGACTTTCAGGGCAAGACCAGGCTCCACCTGACAATTTCGGCAACACCGCTTATTTACCATGAAAGACTGTTCGGTATTTTTCTGGAGATCAAGGATGTCAGCCATATTTATCGTTTTCATGAAAAGGAAAAACAAATCCTTGAAGAGAAAAAAGCTATTGAGCAGCAGCGAACCGAGAGCCTTAAGCTCTTTTCTGAGGCGGTTGCCCATCAGATCAGAAATCCGGTGACTGTTATCGGCGGCCTGGCCTACCGGTTACTGCATAATAACCAGGCAAAAAACAATACCAACGAGTATCTCGCCAAGATCCTTGAAAGCGGTAAACGGCTGGAACTGATTGTAGATGCGGTCAATCAGTTCACATCTATTGGCGGTGGGGTTGCCGAAGAGGTCCAACTGCCCCCTATGCTGCAATCTATCAGGGAACGGTTGGAAAAAGAGTTTTCGTATCGTAGCAGCAAGGTAACCTGGGCCGGGCTTGAAGATGCAGGAACGATCTGCGGTTCTCGCGAACAGCTGAGACTGACTTTTTATGAAATCTTCCGCAACAGCCTTGAAGCCATGGGCACGGGTATTGGCCTGATATCGATTTTCCGTGCAGAGAAGGATGACATGGTCCTGCTGAAGATTACCGACAGCGGCTGCGGCATACAGTCATCCATTAACCCCTTTCTCTTTGATCCGTTCTTCACGACACACGAAAAAGCCGTTGGCATGGGGCTCTGCAAGGTCAGGCATGTTATGAATGAACATAAGGGGACCATTCGGCTGGAAGCTGGAAAAACGGGCGGTACAACGGTTACCCTGACCTTTCCCAGGGCATAAAGCAGGGATGATGCAGCAGCATCATCCCACGCTGTAGTTCAAAGTTGACAGGGAAAGAGTACGTAGTTTTTTGCTGCGGCTGCATCGTGGTGCTCCGGGACCTCTGGCAGTGCTTGCCGTGGCAGGTAGCGCCACGCTGACTTGACCGGCGGCTGACCGGCTACCAGTAAACACGCAGACCGGTAGTCAGGTTCCAGCCCTCGTATTCCCCGCCGTCATCGGCGTCATCATCCATGTCGGCCCATGACAGGCCGGTCTGCCACTTGAACTTGTGACCGTAGAAAAAGACGTTGAAGCCGGCGTAATACTCGTTGTAGTTGTTCCCTCTGCCTCCCACCGCTTTGTCTTCATAGCGGGGCAGACGGACTCCGTTGTCTTCATCGCTGGCCACATAGGTATAGGCCAGCACGACCTGGGTATGTTCGGTGATGTCGTAGGAAGGCATGATGTAGAGGCCCCAGACGTCCGACTGGCCAAGATCTTCAAAACCCTTTCCGCCGGACAGGTCGCCCCTTATACCCCAGGGGCCGTTCTGCCACTGGCCATGCAGGGAAAATACCTGCTCGAAATCCCTGGTGTTGGCGTTTTCGTCTTCATCCTGGTAGACATAATCCAGGGCGAGCTTGGTGTTGCCTAATTTGTAGCCAACGGACCAGAAGGTGAACCAGCTGGCACTGTCAAAATCCCAGCCCGGATCACCGCCGGATGAAAAGAAACTTCCCTTGTAGCTGCCGTTTCCGGCGAATTTACCGCTGGCCAGGATGCCGGTGAAGTACTCCTTGGTAAACCAGAGGTTGTTGGTCAGGTTGTTGCGCTCCATGGTCAGAAGCCGCTTTGAAGAGGTTGCACCGTCCAGGGTGAACCCTGCCGACTGCTTGAGCGCTTTGATCTTTAACTCTTTGGTGGGCTGCCAGGCGAGGTAGGCATCGGTCAGCTTGTTGTACCACTGGTCGATCGGTTCGTTAAGTTTCCAGTCCGCCTCGATATGGGCAGTCCAGTCGTTGAACATCTTGGCCTTGAAACCAAGGCGGGCCCGCCGCCAGCTGACATCATTATATTTTTCGGTCTCGCTGCCGGCTACATCTTCCGGATCAATCCAGACCGTGTCTGGATCAACCCACACGGAATCCAACTGGATCCGTCCGACAATGGAAAATTTCTGGATAATGGAACTCTCCTTGTTTTCATAAAGTGTCATGTAACTCCAGGCCTTGTCAAAGCCTGATCGTTCTTTCCCCTCTGCCTGGGCCGTTGCAGGCAGGTATGTGCTTGCAAGAGCAAGAGAGGTCAACAGCACTGATATACGCTTCATCAAAAACACCTCCATGTTGTTATTTATCCGGCCCGGTTATCAGATGGCGGGCACCGCCTCCGAAAACGACATCGACGTTATTGTAAACCATATGTTCCATGATATCATTATCCCAACCACGATCCTGGACATGGGCTGCAAATGCTGCCGGAGTGGCATGGGTGACACGGCTTGTGGAAATAATTCCAGTAGCTTTACCTTCTCGTTGGGCAGCTTCAAGGACAGTTGCAACCGGTGCATACGGATCCGCCGTTGGTTCAAGGCCGGTTAGCAGGTCTTCGGTGCGGGGTCCGACCCCGATAAAACGGGCGGTTGTCTTATGGCCTGAAGCAAAGGCGGTCGCCGCTGCTGCAGAGCCGGGAATAATAGAATTGGCCATATGGGTTTTAACTGTACCCGTTTGCATTGTATCCACCGCCAAATCCTCACCCTTATACCAGCGGGCCACGGTTTGAACCGTCTCGTCACAGCCATCCGGGATCATGACAATAACATTGTCCGCTGATCCATAGTGGCCATTACCGTGCCAGTCCCGTTGCCCCGATTTCTGTACATTTTTCTCACCTGTCACGCCATTGCCTGCGGCAAGAATGATACAGCCGGCAACAATACCTGACTTGACCAGAAAACTCCATTTTGTCTGCATTTCCTTTCTCCTTGAAATTAATATTCGACATCCAGAGCACGACACTATGCCACACCCGTAGTTCATTTCAGATAATGCATTGTTACCTGGTGAAGAATAAGATTTGTTTAGATTTGGGTTACAGGTTGGTAAGGAAGGTGTTAGATTATTCGAAAGGAATTAAAGGGACAGCGTTGTAAGATGTGGTGCAGTGTCCCCCTCTAAAAGGTGAAGTTATTTCTAAACGAGCAGCTGAAACTCCAGACGCTAGATAGAGGCAGCTCCACGATGAAGCCAGTTCATTCGGTACCCAACATGCGTTATCAGACTGATCAACCGTCGTCACATGAGACCCCGTCTCTAACCATAAACTGGAAAATATACGTAACTATGTGATAAGTGATCGATTTTTGAGGGAGGACCAGAGATAAAAAAAGTACCCTCAACACACTTCAAAAAGCACAAAACTTTTATCATATACCCTGCAAACAGGTGAATATTGCAACTATGCACTCCCGCCAGGTCGGCGGCGGAATTTTACGGGGTTGGTGTTTGGAAACATCGATGATTTCGATCTCTTCTTCGTCGGGTGTTTCCGTTTCTTTCTCTTCAAGCTTCTGTTTTTCTCTGTCTCGCCTCATCCGCTTTGAGTACCATCCCACATACCGAACCATCTGAAAGCTCGGATTGGGGATATGTTGTGTTATTGCTGCTATGAATTCTTCGGCAGTGCATATTGAAAAATTCTTTTTATTCTTCCCATGTGTCATTTCGGAGTCTGCGCTTACCTGGAACGATACGTTACCATACCGGTATTTTCATTGTAATTGATCTTGCCGGTGGAGAATGGACTGCGGATAATATACTGGGCCAGATTGGTTATTCCGATTTCGTCGTCTCTGGCAATACATACTGAATTGTCCACACTGAAACCAGATGTGTGACGCCATTTCATGATCATGCTAATAAAGTCATCATCGATCACTCCTTTCTTTTTCAGCATGGACAGGACATTTGCCCGGAACAGTTCTGCCAGGGGTTGTATGGATATTTTCGGCATTACATAAAAAATACCGCTTCTGCTAAATAAGCCGTCAGCTACGATAGAATGGATATGTGGATGCCATTTGGCATAATCTCCAGCAGTGTGCTTTATCGCGGCGAATGTCTGAATGGTCATTACCGCACCACAAATTATCTTTCAATTAAAAATTAAGGAGAAAAGCACTAACAGGCCGTTCAGCGAAAGATCGTTTCGATTCCCATGGCACTTTTCCTGGCAAACTTTGGGACCAGCCGAGGGTGGAGATACATGGCACTCCGTACAATATAGGCAAGCAGATGTATGGTCAGAAGGTAGTCGAGTATTCGATAGCCTCTTTTATTACGAAGCAGCAGCCTGAGGGACCAGCGTAAATGGAAGCGGCGGATTTTAAAATTGCTGAAATCAGTCTTGATACGGTAACGAGCTCTTGTACCTTTGGGATATGAGGTTTTATACCGTTTCTTTGCTTTTTGAATCCGTAGTTTCATCTCACCGGAGTAGGGAAGAAAATAGTACTCCCGGGCCAATGCCAGAATACCAAACGTATCCTGCATAAAACGAATATCATCCTCCCGCAAATCCAAGCTGCGAGCCAGTTCCTTCATTCTCTCGATCTTCCCCAGGGCCACATACCCCTCAGCCACACATTGTTCCCCATCAGCAACCAGGATCCGCATCAGCTTTCTGACAGAGTGAAATATAAAAATATTATTCCAGAACACAGACAACTGGGATGGAATCCGCACCCTGCGAAAAAAAAGCTTCTTCCTGGCAAGGGCCGGAGTATAGAGAAGCTCCTTCACCACCTCGTCACTTAAACGCAGAAGCTCCAAGAGCGATTGCGGGTCATCGCATCCTATCTCATCAGCTACCATTGCCACAGCCTCGGCAACCCCCATCTCCTCCCTAAAAATCTTTATGGTAACGGAGCTGTTGATTTCACTCCATATCCCCTCTTCTTCAAGAAAGGAAAGTCGACGAAAAGGGACCCAGCCACCGGTTTGACACCAGACACTCATGCCCACCAGATTTTCTGCGCTACGCAACTCCTGAAAGTAATCATAATAGTCATAGCCGACAGAGGAAGGATACTCTCCGCTGCCCTCATACTCCCGCCTTGCCTGTAACTCGATCATCGTCTTTACCTGCACCCTGAAAAAATTCCTGTTCAAAGGCAGGTACCTGAAGAAATCACTCTCGCCATACTTCATGGAAAGAATAAACCGTGGGCTGTCAATTCCTTTCAGAACCTTAGCGGTGGTTCCCCTGTGCCAGATAAAGTCTCCCACCGGGTGGGCACCCACAGTCCAGTTGCGCAACACAAGGTTGCAACAGTGTGTTTCAAAAACAGGGAGCAGATCTTTCAACATCCTGTTGACCTGTTCAGGAGTGCAGAGAAGCAGCTCGGAAATAAAATCCCCTTTCACATCTTTACCGTCACACTCTCCAATTCGCAGAATGAGGCCATCGACCTCCGGAAAAGAAGCAAGAAACGTCTCAACCTGTCGCTTTAAAAAAGAACAGGCACGGCCCCTGCTGCCCCCGATCTGTTTCTTAAGCCCCGGGGTCAGGGACAGTACATCCATGGTAAAATAGATGCCAAGACCATGCCCCGTTATGGTATCCAGCAGGGGGCGAAAACAGCCCTGCATATGGGAGATCTTTGTGTTCAGAGCAGGCTCAATCCAGGGGTCGGGCGTGAGATGGGCCACATCATCGAGACTGATACAGTTATAGCCGATCTGTTTTACCCTGCTGCAGAAAATATCAAGATCTCGTTCCACGGCTTTGAAGACCTTGCGACTCTTCTTTTTCTTCCCGAAGAAAAAATGATAGGGGATTTTGGACCAGTTGATATCACGCTTTGTATACTTTCTGAAAAACGGACCTATGCCGTCGATTAAAAATATTTCCATGACGTATCATCCTTGTCCTCAGGCAAGCAATATGGTAGCAGCATACTATGATTCATATACTCTTTATAATGTGCACCCTGATTGGAGCCGGTTTCCTCTGGGGCAGATACAATCCCGCGCGCATGGACGCAGGGCTGATCCGCAAAGTGCTGGCCGACTCCATCTACTATCTGTTCCTGCCGACCCTGGTCCTCAAGGTCTTATGGCAAGCAGAGCTGGGGATGGATAGTGCCCGTATTGCAACGGGAGCCGGTGCTGGTGTCTTGCTCTCCCTGGCTGTGGCCTGGATGATCTGCAGCAGACAGACACAGAATCCCAACACCCTGGGGGCAGCGCTTTTAGCAGCAGGATTTCCCAATGCCACCTATCTTGGCTATCCGGTACTTCTCAAAACCTTTGGCGACTGGGCCGGGCCGGTGGCAATCCAGTATGACCTGTTTGCCTGCACCCCCATTCTTCTCAGCCTCGGCATTCTCATAGCCGCCCGTCAGGGTGGCTGCGAACAGCAGCCAAACCCTCTGCTCCTCCTTGCAAAAGTGCCTCCACTCTGGGCCGCCTTTTTCGGCTCACTCTTTAATGTGGCCGGAATCCCCCAGCCGGAATTCATCCAGGAACTCCTTGCACTCACCTCAGCAGTGGTAGTACCTGTGATGCTGTTTGTTATCGGCCTTGCACTCAGTGGTGCCTCTTCGACCCTCAACTACAAAAAAATCCTCGTTTCCATTGTATGCATCCAACTCTTCTTCATGCCAGTGGCAGTATTTTTTACCACAACCCTCACAGGAAGCACCCCCCTGCTTACGCAAGCCATCACTCTGGAAGGGGCTATGCCCTCCATGGCCCTTGGTGTAGTCATCTGTGACAGGTATGGCCTCGACTCGGCCCTCTATGCCATGGCGGTGACTGTGACCACCCTTGTCAGCCTATTCACCCTTCCCCTCTGGTACACGCTGCTGTAACTACTCGTTCCAACCCTATAGCTCTGCAATATTAGGATTTTGCTTGCATGAGATTAGTTTTTCAACAGAGCAGCCGAGTGGCCCTGACCTGTGCGACATTGCTGTTAATTCTGCCGCAAAAATGGTATTCTGAAGCTGTCTACCCCGGAGAAAAAATACCCCTATGTCAAAACTCGTAAACAGTACCGCTTTTCTCAGGATTTACGTTGGCCTCCTGCTGGCCGTTGTAACTGTCTACTATCTCCGCTCCTTAAAATCGTCGGCCGTTGCAGCAAACACGCAACTGTTTATTGATGCCTGGAATGCAAAACGTTTGGGAAGAAGTCGGCGTGCTCAATAAAACTCCTGCTACCGCCAAACGGCCAGCTGCACTTTACAGCATTACCGAGAAAACAGTAACGCTGTACGAGAAAGAATACCGGGCGGTGGTGGTACATTCTACCGCCCATGATAAACGACGGTTGAAGCGCCTGGAACGGCAGATAAAAAAATCCACATCAACGCTGTCTAAGCTTATTGCCAACGAGACAAAAATAGAGTTTTTTTGTCGTCCAGACGCTGATGCCGCCGCCTCACGCCTGCAGCAATACGATACCGAACTGCATCGCGTCACAGTTAATGTTGAGGAAAAAATATCTTATGCCCGTGGCCGCCCACCAAAGAATGGAAAACGGAAGGTGTCGCATATACGGTATGTCCTTAAAGCATGTATAGCCCGCATATTTCACAAGTCGAGGCGGCTGCAGATGCGCTGAGCGCAGGAGTAGGCAGGTAAGCGCAGACTCCGATAGTTGCCTATGCCTGCTCCTGCAGCGACAAAGCAGGTGCGGTCGCATC
>JAYEKB010000304.1:0-10424 GCA_034660835.1 Thermodesulfobacteriota bacterium | reverse complement strand
GTCCAATTTTCTGTCTGTCAATAAGCAGGTCTTTCTGGACGTGATTGATACCCGGGTAAAAGAGTCTTTTCGTGATGTGAATAAGAAGGCTTTTGAGGCCGGACGGGAATTGGTTTATAGTTGATGATGAAATTCGAATATCGAAGCACGAAATTCGAAACAAATCCGAAATTCAGAAAATTCAATGACCAAAACACTGACGGTTGCTTACCGTGAGTCCGGTTTTTAACATTAGTATTTCGTATTTGAAAATTTTATAATAATTCCGTGTTCAACCGTGGTCATACAAGGAGGGAGTAACAATGAACTGGGAAGAGATAGAAACGCTGCCGCGGCCGGGGTTGGAGTCAATCCAGCTGAAACGGCTGCAGAAACTGGTGCACCGGGTGTATGAAACCGTTGCACCGTATAAGGCAAAGATGGATGAGGCCGGGGTCAAGCCCGGTGATATCCAGAGTCTGGCCGACCTGCGCCATCTGCCTTTTACCACCAAGGACGACCTGCGGGACAATTACCCATTTGGCTTGTTCACCGTACCCATGGACGAAGTGGTACGGGTTCATGCCTCCTCGGGCACAACCGGCAAACCCACGGTTGTCGGCTACACGGCTCAGGATATTAAGATGTGGGCATCCGTCATGGGCCGGGCCCTGGCCATGGCCGGAGTAACCAAAGGAGACATGGTCCATAATGCCTATGGTTACGGTCTGTTTACCGGGGGACTGGGCGCCCATTACGGCATTGAATATCTTGGTGCAACCGTTATTCCGGTTTCCGGCGGCAATACCAAACGCCAGATTACGATCATGCGTGATTTCGGCTCAACCGTCCTGATGGCCACACCGTCTTATGCGCTCAATTTGGCCGATGCCATGGCCGACGTGGGAGTATCTCCCGAAGATCTGAAGCTTCGGGTGGGTATCCATGGGGCCGAGCCTTGGAGCGAGAACATGCGGGATGAGGTTGAGCAGAAACTGGGTATCAAGGCAGTGGATATTTACGGCCTGTCCGAGGTTATCGGCCCTGGTGTGGCTATGGAATGTCTGCAGAGCGAACGCGGCATGCATATCCAGGAAGACCATTTCCTGCCTGAGATCGTGGATCCTGACACTTTTGAACCTCTGCCCTATGGCGAGTCCGGTGAGCTGGTGTTCACGACGCTTACAAAGGAGGCCTTTCCCATTATCCGTTACCGGACCAAGGATCTCTCCCGGTTGTTTGCAGACCCCTGTCCTTGCGGACGGACCCTGGTGCGTATGGAAAAGGTTACCGGCCGCACCGATGACATGCTGATCATCAGGGGTGTGAACGTCTTCCCAAGCCAGGTCGAGCATGTACTGATGGGTGTTGAAGGCGTTGAGCCCCATTACCAACTCGAGGTCAACCGCCAGGGCAACCTGGATACCATGTCGGTGTTGGTGGAAGTCAGTGAAAATGTTTTCTCCGATGAGATCAAGGTCCTGGAAAACCTGACTAAGAGAATCCAGGTGGAGATCAAGGACCTTTTAGGAGTTACCTGTGCGGTCAAGCTGGTGGAACCCCGTACCATTCAGCGCTCCGAAGGGAAGGCCCAGCGGGTCATAGATAACAGAAAACTGTAAAACTCAGAATTTAAACCCGGAACCCGGAACCCGGAACCCGGAACTTATACTGAAGAGGGTTTGCTATGCGTGTAGAACAGATAGCTGTTTTTTTAGAGAATAAATCGGGTCGCCTGGCGGAGATCACCGGAGTGCTGGCGGATAATAATATCAATATCCGGGCACTGTCTGTTGCCGATACTGCAGACTTTGGTATCCTGCGCCTTATCGTGGACAAGGTGGAAGATGCAAAGAAGGCGCTAAAGGAAAACGGGTTTACGGTCGGCAAGACCAATGTTATTGCAGTTGAAGTTCCGGATCGGACCGGTGGACTGGCCACGGTTCTTAAGACTGCTGAAACTGAAGGACTGAACGTGGAGTACATGTACGCCTTTGTTAATAAATCCGGTGAAAATGCAGTGCTTATCTTTCGTTTTGATGATATGGACAAGGCAATTGCTGCCCTGCAAAAGGCACAGTTTACCATTTTAAGTGGTGAACAGGTCTGCGCGTTGTAGTTTTAAGCAGTTAGCCCGCATATTTCATGAACACTTTTCTCATTTTAAGGTAACCTCTGTAAATCATATGATAAAATTGTGCATTATTCCCTACTTTAAATTTGCAAAGTGTTCACCGAAGGCAAGCCGATGCGACCGCACCTGCTTTGTCGCTGCAGGAGCAGGCATAGGCAACTATAGCCTACTCCTGCGCTCAGCGCATCTGCAGCCGCCTCGACTTGTGAAATATGCGGGTTAGCCATTAGTATTTAGCTGAAGAAACAGAGTTTCCTCGTTCCAATACATTCGCAGGTATGAGGGAACAAATTAATCTATTGTAACAGGAGGGTGTATGAAAGAAGTGTTAAAAAAAGTCGTGTTGGCAACAGCAGCATGTTGTCTGCTGGTTGCCCCGGCGGTCCAGGCAGAGAACCTCAAGATTGGTGCTATTTTTGCCGTTACCGGTGGCGCATCATTTCTTGGAGGTCCTGAGGCCCGCAGTGCGGAAATGGTTGTTGAAGAGATCAACAAGGCCGGTGGTATCAACGGCAACACCATTGAATTGATTATCAAGGACTCCGGCGCCAGTCCGGAAAAGGCAATTTCTTTTGCCAAGCAGCTCATCGAAGAAGACAAGGTCCTGGCCATCATCGGACCGTCTACTTCCGGTGAGACCATGAAACTGAAAAAAATTGCCGAGCAGGGCAAAACCCCGCTTATCTCCTGCGGTGCTGCCGAGGTTATTGTAAACCCGGTTGCCAAGTACGTATTCAAGACCCCGCAGAAAGACTCTTTTGCCGTGCAGAAAATTTACGGCGAAATGAATAAGATGGGGATTAAGAAGATTGCTGTAGTTGCCGGTAACACCGGTTTCGGTAAGGCCGGAAAAAAACAGCTCCTTGATGCTGCTGAAAAATTCGGTATTGAAGTCGCAGCTGCTGAAACCTACGATAAAAAGGCCACCGATCTTACCGCCCTTGTTGCCAAGCTGATGGCTGATAAAGAAATTCAGGCAGTTGTAAACTGGTCCATCGTCCCGGCCCAGGCCATCATTGCCAAAAATATGCGTCAGGCAGGTTGGGAAGTACCGTTGTTCCAGAGCCATGGTTTCGGTAACATCAAGTATGTTGAGGCCGCCGGAGCTGCTGCCGAAGGTATCATTTTTCCGGCTGGTCGCCTGCTGATCGCAGATTCTCTACCGGATGCAGATCCGCAGAAAGCCCTGCTGCTCAAATATAAGAATGATTACGAGACCAAGTATAAAGAGGCTGCCTCTACCTTTGGCGGCCATGGATATGACGCCATCACTGTTTTAATTGCTGCCATTGAAAACGGTGGGGCTGACCGGGACAAAATCCGTAATGCCATAGAAAAACTGGATGGTTTTCCGGGAACCGGTGGTGTGTTTACCTATTCTCCAGAAGATCATAACGGTCTCGGTATTGACTCCTTTGTCATGCTGACCGTAAAAGACGGTAAATTCGTTCCCTACGAAGGTAAGTAAACAAACAGTCTACATTTTGACGGGCAGGAGCTTCCTGCCCGTCTTTTTTTGTGTCAGGGAATTTAATGACCTTAGAGCTTTTTTCCCAGTATCTTTTTGCCGGTGTGACCTATGGAATAATGTATGCCATAGTCGCCATCGGCTTTAATATTATTTACAATACCACAGGCATTATTAACTTTGCCCAGGGCGAGTTTGTGATGCTTGGCGGTATGATCTCCATTTCTCTGCTCCAGGTTATGCCCCTGCCCGCAGCCATTGGACTGGCTGTGTTGATAACCATGGCAGTTGGGGCGCTTATCGAGATAGTTTTTATCCGTTGGCTGGATAATCCGTCCGTCCTGCGACTGATCATTATCACCATCGGGCTTTCCATCCTGATTCGCGAAATGGCACTCCATATCTGGGGTGAGTCTATTCGTTCTTTGCCCTATTTTTACGGTAATGAAATCACAACCATCGGTATTGGTTCAGTACGAATTTCGCCACAGGTTCTATGGGTTATCGGGGTGTGCGGCATCATCGTCCTGGGTCTGAGCCTCTTTTTTAAAGTCGTCCCCCTGGGCCGCGAGATGCGTGCCTGTTCAGCCAACCGAACCGCCGCCATTCTCTGCGGCATTAATACCCGCAATATGGTGACTTTTTCCTTTATGCTCAGTGCCGGTATCGGGGCCTTGGCCGGTTGTGTAATGTCGCCTATTACCTATACCCAGTACGATTCCGGCACCGCTCTTGCCATCAAGGGATTCACGGTGGCTATTCTTGGCGGCTTGGGGAATTCCATGGGCGCAGTGGTTGCCGGCATTCTGCTTGGTATCATAGAAGCATTTTCAGTCTCAATTCTGCCGCTTGCCTATCAGGACGTAATTTCAATCACCATCCTGCTCATTATCTTGTTCGTTCGTCCGCACGGCCTTTTCGGCTCCAGCGAGGCTGCAGGGTTAAAAGAGTTCTGATGAAAGTTTCGAGAACGAAAAGTTTTGCCCTCGCCCTCCTTGTCGTACTGGTTATCGGAGTTCAACTGCTTACCCAGGCAACGGAAACGACCTATTACCTGACCCAGTTGACCATGTCCGCCTATTACGGACTGGTGGTTATCGGTCTGTCCGTACTCATGGGCTATGCCGGCCAGATTTCCATCGGCCATGCCGGTTTTTTTGCCATTGGCGGTTATTTATCCGCAGCCCTGACTACCCAAAATCTGGTCGCGCTGCAGGCAAGCCCGGTCATTAAATTTCTCGGTTCGCTTGGTGTGCTTGTCGCAGGCCAGGATCTGTATGGCGAGCAGCTGCTCACCATCACTCCCTGGGCGGCCTGTATCTTTGCAGTGCTGGTGGCAGCCGTAATTGCGGTTATCCTTGGCGTTCCGGTGTTGAAACTGAAAGGACATTACCTTGCCATGGCCACCCTGGGTTTTGGTATTATTATCTTTCGCATTGCCTTGGCCGCAGAATACTTTGGTGAGGCGGACGGTATTTCCGAAGTGCCTGGTTTTGTTCTATTGCCTGCTGTTGCAGGTCTGCCCGGACTGACAGTGAGTGGTGATTTCGGGCATAGGGTGGAAAACTATTATATTGCCTGGGCCATGCTGATTATCGGCATGGTTCTGCTGCTGAACCTGATAGATTCACGGATTGGCCGAGCCCTGCGCTCTATCCACGGATCAGAAGAGGCGGCCGAGGCCGTAGGTGTCAACACAGCCAGGCTTAAACTCTCCGTTTTTGTATTAAGTGCCGTTTTTGCCGCCCTGGCCGGAGTGTTCCTGACCCATTATAATGGTGGTATCGGTCCGTCCGAGGCCTCGGTCATGAAGTCGGTCCGCTATGTTGCCCTTGTTGCCGTAGGCGGCATGGCCAATCTCTGGGGAGTGTTGATTATGGGTGTCAGCCTGACCTTCCTCTCCCTGCGTGGAGTGTTTGGCTCTTATGATGATGCCGTATTCGGCGCTATCCTCATCGGGGTTATGCTCTTTGCCCCGAACGGAATTTTGAGTATTCGTGGGAAGGCTGTATTGGCCAGGTTGAAGAAAACTACGGATGGAGACGGAGGTAATTAAGGAATCCGGTTTGTAAGTTGGTTTGATGGTAAATTATTGCTGCGCAACTTTTTCATACGCCAGGTTTATGGCAGATACTTAGAAGTCATCAGATGATAATTGTCGTTTTCAGCAACTGCGTCATTATTCGACAGGAAGATAAAAAATGGATGATCAAGAAAGGAGAATTGAAAAAATAGTAGGTACGGATTGTGAGCGGACTGAAGTGACTGCTTTAAAATATATGAAATATCTTTCATCTTCTCTCCAGTATCCTTGCCTGTTAACCGGAGTTGAAGATTTTCCATGGGAAGAACGGTATATACTTGGCGGTGGGAGCAAAAAGGAATACCAACAGCTGAAAAAAGAAAATCCTTCCTATACAGACAAATATGAGTTGATTGAGTTGTTAGAGCCGGAAGATGATATGTTTGAAATCCTCGCGAAAGTTAAACGTATTGCTGATAAGAAGTTATTCCAAATTGGCTTGTCCTGGCTCGAATCAACGGACAAAAAGGATTGTAATTATCAGTTGTTAAATGATTACTCTGTATGGCATATAAATTACTGAGGTTAAACAATGGATGAATATGAAAAATATGAAATTGAATGTGAGAAAAGAAAAGAAGAAAATCATATTTATCTGAATGGTTTTACTCGCTATCTAGAACTCAAGAAATTATCCCAAAAAACAATTGACAAGCATGTTAGGAATATCGATTTTTATATAAACGATTTTTTATTATACGAAAGTCCTCAGAAGGCAGCTGAAGGCATAAATGAACTCAATTATTTTTTAGGCTACTGGTTCATAAAAAAAGCCATGTGGGCATCGGCAACAACGATCAAAGAAAATTGTACAAGTTTGAAACATTTTTATTCGTACATGAATCAAATCGGCCAGGTAAGCGATGAAGCATTATCAGCGATGAAGGGTGAAATAAAGGAAAGCAAAGATGAGTGGATTGAAACCGTTCAAAAATATGATGATCCCGATATTGACCTGGAAGAGGTTTGGGGTTGAAAGTACTATCTTGCCAGAAATTACAATGACAACGAGTCGTTTTGTGAAAAAACCCCTGTTTATCCATGATCCTGAAGCATGCTTGAACTGAACTCAGTCCATAAACAATTCGGCGGTCTGCGTGCTGTTGATGATGTGAGTTTTGATGTACAGGAGGGCGCAATCAAGGCGGTTATCGGTCCTAACGGAGCCGGTAAGACCACCTTGTTTAACCTTATTGCCGGCAATCTGTCGCCGACCTCGGGGACGATCCGGTTTCAGGGACAGGAAATCCAGGGAAAGAAACCGCACCAGATTGCAGCATTGGGCATGTCACGCACCTATCAGAATATTAAGCTGTTCCATGGTATGACTGCGCTGGAAACAGTGATGGTGGGACGGCATGTGCAGAGCCGGGCCGGTTTCCTGTCCGGTATGTTTCACCTTCCTTCTGCCTGGAAGGAGGAAAAGGAGATCCGGGAAAAGTCCCTGCAGCTGCTTGAACTGATGGAGATTGCCGAATTTGCCGATGTTGAGGCCACAAGTCTCGCATTCGGCCAGCAGCGGGCCGTTGAGATGGCCCGGGCCCTGGCTACGGAGCCTGCGCTGCTCCTTCTTGATGAACCTGCTGCAGGTCTTAACATCTATGAAACCGCCGAGCTTGCCCGGCTGATCACCCGTATCCGGGATATGGGGATTACCGTGTTGCTGGTGGAACATGATATGTCGCTGGTTATGGATATCTCCGATGAGATCGTGGTGCTCAGTTTTGGCTGCAGGATTGCCGAAGACGAACCGCTGGCTATCCAGAATAATCCGGAAGTTATCAAAATTTATCTTGGCGAAGACGATGAAGAGGTCGCTGCCGAGCCGGTAGCATAATAAAAAATGTTGAAGATTAGAAACCTGGATGCCGGTTACGGTAAGCTGCGGGTGTTAAAAAACATTTCTCTGCATGTGGATGGCGGCGAGATCGTGTCCATGATCGGGGCCAACGGTGCAGGCAAGACAACCTTGCTGTCCACTATTATCGGGCTTGTTCGTCCGTCTTCCGGTACTATCTCTTTTATGGATCAGGATTGCAGTCACCTTGCCTCCCGTCATATAGTTGGTTCCGGCTGTGTGCTGGTACCCGAAGGCAGGCAGGTCTTTGCTACCATGTCGGTGGAGGAAAACCTGATCCTGGGCGGCTATGTGCTGCAGAAAAAAGAGGGCAGGGCGGCAATTTTGGGAGAGCTTGAGCACCAGTATGATCTTTTTCCGGTGCTGCGGGAGCGGAAAGAGCAGTTGGCCGGAACTCTGTCCGGCGGAGAACAGCAGATGCTGGCCATGGGACGGGCTTTGATGTCCCGCCCCCGCCTGGTGATGATGGATGAACCCTCCAACGGTCTTGCACCATTGATTGTTCGTGATATCTTTCAGGTTATTGTCCATCTGCGCGAAGAAGGCAATACCGTCCTGCTTGTGGAACAGAACGCCAAGGCAGCATTGTCCATTGCCGACCGCGGCTACGTACTGGAAACCGGTAAAGTCATTCTCCAGGGCCCGGCAGATGACCTGCTCGCCAACCGCGACGTACAGCGGGCCTATTTGGGGCGAGAAAAAATAGAGTAAAAGCAGGGATGAGGGGCTAGGGACAAGGGATTAGCTTCTCGTTCCCAGCCTCTCTCCTAACCCCTAACCCCTAACCCCTAACCCCTCACTATGTATTGGGAACCAGAAAGAGAATGTATGGCCAGGGAAGACCTGGAACAGTTGCAGTTGGAACGTCTCCAGTCCACTCTGTACCGGGTGGGCACTCATGTGCCGTTTTATCGTAAGAAGTTTGAAGAGCTTAAAGTCAACTACGATGACTTCAAGTCCCTTGATGATCTGAGGAGGCTGCCCTTTACCGTTAAGCAGGACTTGCGTGATAACTATCCGTATGGCTTGTTTGCCGTGCCGCTGCGCGATGTTGTCCGTGTGCACTCTTCATCAGGCACTACCGGTCTTGCCACGGTGGTGGGCTATACAAAAAACGATCTCAAAATCTGGTCCAACCTGGTGGCCCGAATCCTGACCGGGGCCGGGGTGACCAAGGATGATGTTATCCAGATCGCTTTTGGCTATGGGTTGTTCACCGGCGGTTTTGGCCTCCATTACGGGGCGGAGCGGCTGGGAGCATCGGTCATCCCTATTTCGGCCGGTAATACTAAACGCCAGATTCAGATCATGCAGGATTTTAAGACCACTGCCCTGGTCTGCACCCCTTCCTACGCTTTGATCATTGCCGATACCATGATGGAGATGGGTGTTAATCCCAACGGTTTATCCCTGCGGGTAGGGCTGTTCGGCGCGGAACCCTGGTCCGAGGCCATGCGCCACGAGATCAACGAGAAACTCGGTATCCGGGCAACAGATAACTATGGTCTTTCCGAAGTCATGGGACCGGGTGTTGCCGGGGAATGTGAGGAGTGTAACGGTCTGCATATAAACGAAGACCATTTTCTGCTGGAGGTTCTGGACCAGGAGACCCTGGAACCTGTTGCACCGGGTGAAGTGGGTGAGCTGGTGATAACTACACTTACCAAGGAAGCCTTTCCCATGATCCGTTACCGGACCCGTGATCTCACGCGTCTTATTTCGGAATCCTGTCCCTGCGGACGTACCTTTACCCGCATGCAGCGAATCATCGGCCGCACTGATGACATGTTGATCATCAAGGGTGTCAATGTTTTTCCCATCCAGATCGAAAAGGTGCTCTTTGAGATTGAGGGTACAGAGCCCCATTACCAGATCGTCATCGAACGGCAGAACCATAACGATCAGGTGACTGTGCTGGTTGAGGTGAACGAATCTATGTTCTTTCACCAGATGAAAAAACAGCGGAGGATGGTGGATCACATTAAGGCCAGGTTGTCTTCCGAACTCGGCATTGGTGTCAATGTCAAGCTGGTGGAAGAAAAAACTCTTGAGCGCTCGCAAGGTAAGTCCCAACGGGTAATCGATAAACGTAAACTGTAAGGAGCTGCCATGTTCACAAATCGTATTGTTTTTGCCCTCTCCTGCTGTTTTCTCCTGCTTGCCGGCGTGACGGCTTATGCCGCTCCCAAAAATTCGGCTGGCTGGGAAGAGGATGGCGCATATAATCAACTCTACAAAGCCACGGAGCTGGACAAATTTAAGGGGAATGTTCAGAAAATAATTGAGATAGTGCCCATGAAGGGAATGGCACCGGGTGTCGGCCTGATTATGAAAGATGGAGACGGGGACAAGGTTGTGGTCCATATCGGTCCTAAGTCGTTTCTGGGAGATTCCATAGGGATCAAGCGTGGGGAGAGAATCAAGATTAAGGGATCCTGGGCCGAAATAGACGGCAAGGACGTCTTCATGGCCTCCAAAATCAAGAAAGGAGATTTTTTTGAACTCAAGGTCCGGCTGACAAAAAACGGTAAACCATTTTGGGCCATGGATCCGGAAGAACTTGCCAGAGAACGGGCGTCAAAGTAAGCTCGTTTTTGTTGGTTTTTTTAGTCAACAGTGCAGGCTGCGGAGTTGTTTTCAAACAACTCCGCAGCCTTTTTTTGTGGGAAAAACACTAAGATGAATTGCAGGCAAAAACTCATTCAGCTCTTACAGGATATTGGTCCTGAAAATATCTGGCGGCCTGTCTATGACGAACGCGGCCATCTACTGGCCGATGGGCACGAGGATATGCGTGATGGTGCACCTGAGGATCTGGCCGGGTTTGATTTCCAAGGTAAGAGCGTGCTGGATATGGGGTGTAATCTTGGTTTTTACTCCTTCCTGGCCAAACGGCTGGGTG
>JAYEKB010000303.1:0-10427 GCA_034660835.1 Thermodesulfobacteriota bacterium | reverse complement strand
ACCCTGAAAAGTACTGGCTCGTACCGGTTACGGGAATGTCAACTCACGTAAACGGTGATCGGGTGCCGTTTTTGCGTCCGTTCGGCAGAGAAGAATAGAAGAGGGGCTAAAGTAAGGATAAGGCCGCCGGGTTGCGCCTTGACCGCTTACAAGTTTGAGGTTAGGGCCTGTTAAGAAATAAGTGTTGCATTTAGGCGCTCTGATTTGGGTTAGATTTGTACGATTTGATTGCACAAAACCGGAGGCGTAGCATGGCTACGTTGAGGATTTTGTAATTGAAAATCGTACAAATATGACCTGAAGCAGAGATGCATAGGTGTGATACTTATTTCTTAACAGGCCCTTAGTGAAAACACATAGTTATGAACCCTATGATCGGTTACATGTAGAGCAGTCCTATTAGAGCGGCTTATTTGCCTCCATATACAGTACGAGGTCCAGCATCCTGTTGGAATAGCCCCATTCGTTATCATACCAGCTCATGATCTTGACCGAGGTGCCCAGCACCCGGGTGCAGAGCCCGTCCACAATGGAGGAGTGCGGATCCCCCTGGAAATCAATGGAGACCAGCGGTTCATCGCAGTAGCGCAGAAAACGGCCATCAGCTTCCTGCAGGGCATTGTTGACTTCAGTTATTGAAGTCTCCCGCTCCACCTCCATCACCACGTCCACGAGTGACACATCCGGTGTGGGAACCCGCACAGCCAACCCGTCAAATTTATTCTTTAACTCCGGGATGACCAGGGCAACAGCTGCTGCCGCACCGGTATTAGTGGGGATCATGGACATGGCCGCAGCCCGTGCCCTGCGCAGGTCGGAATGGGGGAAATCCAGCAATCGCTGGTCACCGGTATAGGCGTGTATCGTGGTCATCAATCCCCGCTTGATACCGAAATTATTCAGGATCACCTGGGCCACCGGGGCCAGGCAGTTGGTGGTACAGGAGGCGTTGGAGACCACATGGTGCTCGGTGGGGTCATATTCATCCTCATTAACACCCATGACAATGGTCTTCACCTTGCCCTTGGCCGGTGCTGAGATAATGACCTTGGTTGTACCAGCATCAATATGAGCCTTGGCCGAGTCCATGTCCCGGAACAGGCCGGTGCACTCAAGCACGTACTCCGCATTCAGATCACTCCAGGGGATATCAGCGGGACTGCGATGTCCGGAGACCGGAATCTTCCGGCCGTTTACTGTAATGCCCTGATCGTACACTCCGATTTCTGCATCATACACTCCCATTATGGAGTCGTATTTCAGTAAATGGGCAATGGTTTTGATATCAGTGAGATCGTTAATTCCCACCACTTCAATATCAGCAAAGGCGTCGTCCTTGCTTATTGCCCGAAAAATATTCCTGCCTATTCGTCCGAAACCGTTAATGCCTATTTGTATACTCATAGTTAGTACTCCTTGTAAAAGGTTCAATTTAGTATTGCATAGTGTTCATAGTGTTTAATGCTGCATAAAAAAGGCCATGTTGCCAGACTGTCAGTAACTCATCTCAAGGGCTTCCTGGTAGATACTGAGATAATCCTGCATCACATTCTGCCAGCTGTGGTTGCTGCGGATACGCTGTACCGCAGCCTGCTGCATATTTTTCAGCTGCTCCGGATCACGACTGTACAACTCCAGTGCCCGCTGCATGGCATCAGCGAGTGCATCCTGGTCATGATCACGATAGGCGATGCCTGTCTTGCCGTCCAGTACCTTGACCAGGCCGCCCACATGATGGACAACAGGCAGGTTACCCAACAACTGGGCAATATAGTCAGTCAGGCCGCAGGGTTCGTACAGAGATGGAATAACGAAAAAATCACCGGCTGCATAAATTTTATTGGCCAGCTCCGGATCATATCCCTTTAAAAAACAAATCCGGTCACCAATGATGTCCAGTTTTGTCAACTCCTGCAGCTGTCGTTCCAGTTCCGGATCGCCGGAGCCCAGGATCAGCAGCTGAAATTCGTGTTTTTTTGTCTGTTTCTCTTCCTCCAGCTCGTTACCCGCAAGCAGCAGGGACACTGCCTGCAGCAGTACATCCACTCCCTTCTGGGATGTAAGCCTGCCGATAAAGGTAAACAGGGGCAGTTCCGGATTCTTACTCAGACGCCCATACTGTTCCACCCTGGACCATTTGGTTATGCTGCTGCAGGAGGAGAGCATCTGTTCCTTGCAGATCTTTTTTCCGCTGAGATCACCTTTTTCAGGATTAAAGGGTGCGGCAAGACCCAGTTCTTTGGCTCTGGCGGGATTGAAATCCTCCGGATTAATACCGTTGGTGATACCGGCAAGCTTTACGCCCCGCTGCAGGAGTTCGTGTCCCAGCCAGCCGGTACGACTATCCTCGCTCGTTTCCTGGAGTTCACGGCCGTAGTTTTCACTGACCGTGTTCAGCTGCGCATAACCGGCTGCGGCAATAAAAGGATCAAAGCTGTTACCCAGGCGGCTGGAACGGATCACAAATTCAGGCAATCCGGTAACCACACGGGCAAAGTCCAAATCAGCCACCTCCTGATGATAGCCCAGTCCGGCATTATGGATTGTCACTACTGCCCCGGTATTGCAGAAAAATTGGCGATAGCCGGGGTTTTCACGCATCATGGCAGGAAGAGTAGCGGCATGGCCATCCTGGCAGTGGATAATGTCGGGCCGATGGTCAAGCAGAATCATCAGATCCAGGGTCGCCTTCTGGAGCAGGATATTCATGGAAAAAAAATCAAAATGGCCGCTGCCGCGTTGCTGCCACCTCTTCCGTTTTTCTTCCTGCACGGTATAGGTGTACACGCCCAGTTTTTCAGCAAATCGCTCGGCCTCCAGCAAATAAAGCTCAACGTCCCGAATTCTTTTTGTCCAGACCGAGACGGTTTCCCTCCGTTCTTCGCCGGGATAGTTCATGTCCACATCAAAAGCAGTGCGAGGCTCTAATACCCCGGATCGATGGGACAACTGTAACCGGCTGAAACCAAGTTTTTCTGCATCCATGAACCCGTATCTGGGTAGAACCACTCGTACTTGGCACCCTCCATGTTCCACCAGCGCTTCAGCTAACTGCCGGCAGACATCCTTTACACCGCCGGCTCCGGCCAGACCGTCGTACTCCCGGCTGACCATCCATATATGTTCTATTGGAAACTTTTTAGACTCTTTCACTGTTGTTTTTCCGTAAAGCTGTCTGCAAACCCAGCAGTGCATGCTGGCGCAGAAGGTGGTCGGCCAGGGTCAATCGAACCATGGCCTCACATACCGGTATAATCCTCGGGATGGCTGAAATATCATGCCGCCCCCCGACCTTGATCTTTACCGGTTCATTGCGCAGATTCACAGTCTGCTGTTCCTTGTGTATAGAGGGGATGGGTTTAACCGCCACCCGAATAATAAGATGCTCACCATTGCTGATTCCGGCAAGTATACCACCTGCATTATTTCCAAGAAAACCGGTTGGTGAAATGGGGTCATTGCTTTCCGAGCCAAGCATTTCAGCTGCCCTGAAACCGGCTCCGATTTCCACGCCTTTTACGGCACCTATGGACATCAGGGCCCGGGCAAGCTCACCATCAAGCTTGTCAAAGACCGGCTCACCAAGACCGGGCAAACAGGCCGCCCGGATTTCAACAATGCCACCCACAGTGTCACCCTGGCTTCGCACCTCACGAATCCGTTCTTCCATGTGCTCGGCAGCCTCTTTGTCCGGGCAGAATAACCGATTTTCAGTAATCATTGCAAGATCGCGCTTGCTGGTTGTCACACCACCCAGGGCCACCGTGTACGCCTGCACGGCTATGTCGTGTTTGCGCAGGAACTGGCGGGCAATTGCTCCGGCTGCGACACGGGCGGCGGTTTCACGTGCCGAAGCCCGACCACCGCCGCGGTGATCCCGAATACCGTACTTGGCCTGGTAGGTGAGATCGCCATGCCCGGGTCGAAACACATCCTGCAGATTACGATAGGATTTTGAATGGGCGTCTTTATTAAAGATAAGCAGTGAAATCGGTGTGCCCGTGGTCTGGGCACATGCACAACCTTCCGGCTGAAAGGTCCCGGACATAATCTGCACCTGGTCCGGTTCCTTACGGGGTGAGGTCGCCCCTCCCTTGCCCGGACGCCTGCGGTCAAGCTCCCGCTGGATCATCTCCGGCGTAAGGTCAATCCCGGGAGGACATCCATCTATAACTGCACCAAGGGCCGTACCATGGGATTCACCCCAGGTGGTCACCTTAAACAGGGTACCAAATGTGTTTCCTGCCATGTTCTTCTTTCCTGTTCTGTACGTCTGTCATATAGACGTTTTACTTTTATCAACTATCTGCCGAATTCGCTATTAACTGTTGAAAAACAGTTGCTGCCAACGCCTTCGGAGTTCTGTCTTCCGTATCAATTATTATATCTGATCCGGCCCGATACATCGGCTCACGCTTTGCAAGCAGAGCAACTATTTCAGTTTCCGGATCCTGACCGCTTAAAGACGGTCGCTGCATTGCTGTCTTCCCGTCTGCCTCAAGCCGGGATTGGATGGTTGCAACATCCGCCCGTAGCCAGATCACAAAAGCCTTATTATGCAACTGCTGCCATGTTTCCCGGTGGAGCACAGCACCTCCGCCGGTGGCTATTACGGTGTTTTCCTCTTCTGCAAGCTCTTTCAGCACCTTTTGTTCAAAATCACGAAAGGGCTGCCATCCATAGCGGGTGACCGACTCTGCAATGGAACAACCCAGCCAGCCGGTGATCACCTCGTCCGTATCTACAAATCGGTAACCAAGCAGGTTTGCCAGAATCCTTCCTACTGCCGTCTTGCCGGTGGCACGAAAGCCGGTGAGCACCACCAGAGGAAGAGATAGTCGCAAATCATGGTGTGGTTCCGGCTCAAACATAACCTGTCCTCTGAAAACATGTACAAAAAGAGTTAAGAAACAAGAAAAATTCTGTCTTTTTGCTTTGCTTTTCTCGGTGCTGACCTTACTGTATGACATAACATAAAAATTACCAGTCACAAATAGAAACCCATGGAATACAAAGACTATTACGATATTCTGGGCGTAGCACGGGAGGCAACCCAGGAGGAAATCAAACGGGCCTACCGTAAGCTGGCCAGGAAATATCATCCGGATGTCAGCAAAGAACCGGACGCTGACAATAAGTTCCAGGAGCTTGGAGAGGCCTACGAGGTTCTGCAGGATCCTGAGAAACGTGCCGCCTATGACAAGTTCGGCAGTAACTGGCAGAATGGTCAGGATTTTGAACCACCGCCCAATTGGGATGCCGGTTTTGAGTTCAGCGGTGCCGGTTATACCGGGGGAGGGGCAGGCGGGGGCTACAGTGATTTTTTTGAAGAACTGTTCGGCCGCAGCGAGTATGGGGGTCGCACCGGCCACACCGGTTTTCAGGTGAAGGGCGAGGATCAGCACGCCAAGATCGTTATCAACCTGCGTGATGCCTATAACGGTTCCAAGCAGACCCTCACCCTGAGCAAACCGGTTGTTGACGAACAGGGACGGGTCAGCACCAGGCCTCACACCCTGCATGTCACTATCCCTAAGGGTATTATTGAAGGACAGCGAATCCGGCTGGAAGGTCAAGGTATGCCCGGTATGGGCGGAGCGCCGGCTGGTGATCTGTATCTGGAAATCGCCTTTGCTGATGATCCGCTGTATCACGCTGAAAAACGTGACATTTACCTGACCCTGCCGGTGACACCCTGGGAGGCTGCCCTGGGAGCAACCGTAACGGTACCGACATTGGGTGGTAATGTACAGCTCAAGATTCCTGCCGGATCCCAGGGCGGTCGTAAGATGCGCCTCAAAGGGCGGGGTTTGAGTTCGGCAAAGAAGAGTGGCGATCAGTATGCGGTGCTGCGTATTGTTCTGCCCGAACCAACGTCTGAGGGACAGAAAAAACTGTATAAAGAGATGGCAACAAGCATGCCCATTAACCCTCGTGCCGAGATGGGGGTTTGATTGCCATACAACACGATACGTCTGTATAATGAATTATGAATGCAATAGGCTGCAAACGTCTGTTGCAAATATTATATTGAAAATTATGACTGAAAAAATTAATTATTTAAGCGGAACAGTGCTGGATGAAGAGAGCCGCTGCGGCCTGAAAGAGCTGTGCAGTCTCTGCGGCATCAACGCGGAAATGGTCCAGGATATGATTAACGAAGGGCTGATTTCATCCAGGGAAGCCTCACCCCTGCAATGGCGTTTTGATTATCTTGAAATTCGCCGGGTACAGACGGCTGTCCGGCTGCAACGTGACCTGCGGGTCAACCTGCCCGGTTGTGCATTGGTCCTTGACCTGCTGGAAGAGCTTGAAGAACTGCGGCGACTGCGTAACCGTTGATGAAGCTCGATCCGAAGAATTTCACTGCCCTGATGGACCAGATGCATGGACCTTCTCTGTTGCTTGGGCTTTGCCTTGGCGCAGCAGCCATGGGAATTATCCTGCTTGTTGTGTACAACCGCGTTCAGCGCAGCCACCTGCTGCTCTCCCTGCGCATGGAGCAGTCACTAAAAAATAACCGACGGCTGGAGGATGAATCCGGGCAGCTGCATAGGGAGCGCAACAACCTGCGAGAGCAAAATCATCGGCTGGAACGGGACACTATCGGCCTGGAAGCAAGCCTGCGGGAGACCAGAACCATTGCCCGGGAGCGGCAGCAGCTGTTTGAACAGACCAGCCGGCAGATGGAGGATGATTTTGGCAATCTTTCACGTAAAGTCCTGGCCGAGCAGGGACGTGTGCTCAGGGATCAACACGCGGATGGCCTTAAAGGTCTTTTGCTGCCGGTACGGGATCAGCTGGATGGTTTCAAGAAAAAGGTTGAAGATGTGTATGACCGGGAATTCAGGGACAGGGTGTCTCTGATCAAGGAGATTGAGCACCTCAAGAACCTCAATGAACGGATCAGCCGTGATGCCGTCAATCTCACCCAGGCGCTGCAGGGGGCAAACAAACTGCAGGGGCAGTGGGGGGAGATGGTGCTGGAGCGGTTGCTGGAGGAATCCGGTCTGCGGCCGGGCCTGGAATTTGAGACCCAGGTTTCCATCCGCGATGAGAATGACAAACTCAAACAGCCCGATGTCATCATCCATCTGCCTGGAAAACGTGAGGTAATCATTGATGCCAAGGTCTCTCTGAACAGCTACCTGGAGGCCTGTCGAACCGGTGAAGCAGAGAAGCAGGAGTTGCACCTGAAAAGCCATCTTCTATCATTGCAAAAACACATCAGCGGGTTAAGCTCCAAGCAATACCAGCAGCTGCCCGGCCTGACAACGGTTGACTTTGTGCTGCTCTTTATTCCAGTGGAAGGGGCTTTTCAGGCAGCGATCAGTAAAAAACCGGATCTGCTCACCCAGGCTATGCGCAGGCGTGTCGTAATAGCGGGACCATCCACCCTGCTGGCTATCCTGCGAACCATCCACCACATGTGGCGACTGGACGAACAGGGTCGGAACGGTTTAGTTATTGCCAAAGAGGCTGGGAATTTATATGATAAATTTGTAGGTTTTGTTGAGGCCTTTACCGAGGTAGGTACCCGGCTTGATCAGGCGAAACAGAGCTGGCAGGTGGCAGAAAAACGACTGGCTACCGGCAAGGGTAATTTGATCAACAGGGCAGCAGCCCTCAAAAAACTCGGTGTCCAGCCGGGCAAAGACCTGCCTGGGGACAGATGATTTTGCATACATAAATACGTAGTTATTTATCTGTAAATATAACAAATTATGGAGGACATTATGAAAACGATTAACATCCTGGCAATTCTTTCCATTTTGCTGCTGATCACATCTTGTTCAAGTGTGAACAAGGGGCAGATGGGTGCCGCCGGTGGAGCTGCCGGTGGGGCACTTATTGGTCAGGCGATAGGCCATGACACTGAGTCCACCCTGATCGGGGCGGCTGTCGGTACCATGCTGGGCTATATTGTTGGCAATGAGATGGATAAATATGATCGTGAACAGCTTAACCATGTCTACGAGCGTGGCGTTTCAGGCCAGACTTCATCCTGGGTAAATCCGGACAAGGGTAACCAGTACCAGGTCACCCCGCAGCCAGCCTATACAAGTGCTAACAACCGGGTCTGCCGGAAAGCAGAAGTAACGGCAATCATTGATGGTAAAGCGGAAAAAACCTATACCACTGCCTGCCGTGATGACTATGGTCAGTGGCAACTCCAGCAGTAAAAATGGTTAAATATTCCGGATCCTTTTCAATCTCCACCTCCTCGCACATGGAGTTTGTGGATATTACCGACCAGGCACAGCAGGCAGTGGACTCCTCAAAGGTAGATGAAGGAATCTGCTGCCTTTTTAATCCCCATACCACGGCCGGTCTTACCATCAACGAGGGGTGTGATCCGGCCGTGCAGCACGACCTGCTCGGAGTCTTGGGCGAGATAGTGCCGCTAAAGTATCCCTACCGCCACGCAGAGGGCAACTCGCCCTCGCACATGATGGCAACCCTTACCGGCAGTTCAGTTACGGTATTTATTTCCGGAGGTCGATTGCAGCTTGGCACCTGGCAGCGTATCTTTTTCTGCGAATATGACGGCGCAAGGAGCCGGAAAGTTAACTGGAAGGTTCTGTCCGGATGAATAAAGAGGCGGATCGAGATATAGATTTTCGGGAGATCTGTTTCGGTTTGAACCGGGAAACCGATGAATGCTCCCTGGCCATCTTTCTGCAGTTATTCAGCAGGGATGAGTTGTTGCAGGCCCTTATCCCGCGTCTTGGCGATGACGAGATTATCCAGCTTGTTGATCAACTGACAGCTGTTTTGCGAAACCATCTGCAGGAAGATGAATATCACGAACTTTTTCTTGGCAATCATGATCATCATCACTGATTGTTTTCCGCTGGACAGTGCCTTTTTTCTCTCCGGCCACAAAAAAATGATGGGGGCATGATTTGCACTGATGATAAGCAAGTCGGGTTACATGTATCAAAGACAGGCAAATGGTATCCCAATCAAATTGTCTTCATAAAGCTGAACTCGCTCGTCATTGTTGATGACCAGACCGAGTCGACAGTTTCGTTCTTTGATAAAATCTTTGATAGCTTTAAGATCACGTTTCTTTACGGTCTGAGTGTACTTAATTTCAATTGGCAGCAGGCCGAATTCGCCTTCCAATACCAGGTCTACTTCTGCTCCGGCGCTGGTGCGGTAATAGTAACTGTCGAAATCAATACCCATGCTCTTGAACCCTCGGATAATATTTTCGATTACCATGCTTTCCCAGGAATACCCCATACCAGGATGGCTGAGCAGGGCATCAAGGTCGGCAAGCCGTAGCAGATGGTGAAGTAGGCCACTGTCACGCAGGTAACCTTTTGGGTGTTTGACGATTCGTTTTACTCCATTTTTTTCATAAGATGGCAATTGCCGCCAGATAAAAGTTCCATGGGCTATTTGAAAATAATCCCGTGCCGTGGGCTGTGAAACGCCAAGTGCTCGTGCCACATTTGAATAATTAATAATTTCACCGCTGAGATTGGCAAGCATATTAATAAATAATAAAAATTTATTACGATTCAAGCCCGGAAAAAGACGCATCACATCCCGGTTCATATAGGTCTCAAAATAATTCTGCCGCCATAGACCGGCAAAGCGGGCTGAATTACGAATCCAGGGTTCGGGATAACCGCCACGCAACCAGTAATCATGAACATCACTGAGGGAGACCCTGGGTTCAAGCTCGCCCAAAAACGTCGGTGGTTCCTGCTCAACAATTTTATTAAAAAAAATTGACTGCGAAAGAGAAAATGCCTCAGATAGACTAAATGGCGACAGCTCAATAATACCAACCCGACCTGCAAGACTCTCAGAAATGGAATGGAGAAGGTCAGGAGAACTTGAACCGGTGATAATGAATCGGCCGGGCTGCTGACGATCATCGTCAATAGCTACTCTCAGGGCCGAAAACAGTTCAGGCAAGAGTTGACTCTCGTCAATAGCGCAATATTGCGAATTTAGACGTAAAAAAAGGTCAGGATCCCGTGAGATAGTTTGAAAGTCACTGACCTTCTCAAGATCGTACAGTTTCCATTTGGATGATAGTCTACGCAACAATGTTGTCTTGCCGCATTGCCTCACACCGACAATGGCAACACATGGAAAGAATTGTAACAATTCCTGTAGAAGTTGATAAGAATGACGATTCATACCTCGCATTCTAAAGCTCTCTCTTTGAAAATGCAAGGTAAAGCATAGAGTGTAGACCTTGTGAAATGTATGATAAATACGCTATTGTTATGGACACAATTGAAAAGAAGCACCTGTTGCTGTTTGCTCTTAGCCTTTAGCTGTTAGCCCGCATATTTCATGAACACTTTGCTCATTTTAAGGTAACCTCTGTAAATCATATGATAAAATTGCGCATTATTCCCTACTTTAAATTTGCAAAGTGTTCACCGAAGGCAAGCCGATGC
>JAYEKB010000302.1:0-10468 GCA_034660835.1 Thermodesulfobacteriota bacterium | reverse complement strand
TTTTCAATTACAAAATCCTCAACGTAGCCATGCTACGCCTCCGGTTTTGTGCAATCAAATCGTACAAATCTAACCCAAATCAGAGCGCCTAAATGCAACACTTATTTCTTAACAGGCCCTTAGCATCAAACCTGCACCACTACGGTTTATGATTTTTGTTTTTGTGCTTCAATCATTGACCGGCAATTCTACAAATACCGTTGTTCCACTGCCCGGCTCGCTTTCCACACGAATGGTACCGCCATGGTCAACAATGATCTTCTGGGAAATGGCAAGACCAATACCGGTTCCCCCTTTTTTGGTGGTAAAATAGGGAAAAAACAGTTGGGACATGTGTTCAGATTCTATCCCTTTTCCAGAATCTTTGAACTGCAGCTCAACCTGTTTGCCGGAACTGGATGTACGGGCAATAATATCCAGGGTTCCTCCCGGTTCCATTGCCTGTGCCCCATTGAGTATAATATTGATAAAGACCTGGCTGAGTCGGTCCCGGTCAGCCAACACCGCCGGCAAATCGTGTTCACAGTGCAAACTGGTGCTTATATATTCGCCGGCAGTATCTGCTGCAACTAGCTTCAGGGTTTCAGAAAGCAGTTCCTGAACATCCACTTGCTGCAGATCAAGGGAAGCGGGCCGGGCAAAGCTGAGCAGTTCGGAGATGGTACGATTCATGCGCTCAACCTCCTGGATCAACAGCCCTGTGGTTTCAAACTCCCTGCTCTCCCGGGAGAACGCACCTTTAAGCAACAGGGCAAGTCCCTTGATTGAACTGAGCGGGTTGCGCACCTCATGGGCAACCCCGGCCGCCATCCTGCCCACAGCAGCCAACCGCTCATTTTCACGCATTTCAGATTCCAGGTCTTTTAAGCGTGTAATATCTGAGAGCAACAGCACCTGGCCCATGTATTTTTCTTCAGGATCGCGAAGATCAATCCGCTGACAGTGAAGAACCAGTCCGCAACCATTGATTACCAACCTGATTTCCCTTCCCTCAGGCTCTGCCTCTGATTTAAAGCTTTCAGACTCCGATGAAAAGAATGCGGCAAGTTCCCGGGGCAGGTATTTATTGACCACTTTTCCCAATGACTTTTGACTGGAAATAGATGTCATATCTGCTGCTGCCTGGTTCCAGGTGCTCACCCTTCCCTGCTGATCCGTTGCAATAATTCCTACCGGCAGACGGGAAACGAGCAGGCCGGTAAACGCCTGGATATCAGACAACGCCTTCTGGGACAGCCGGTACCCCTGGACGGCAGCAAGGGAGAGCCAGCCGCCGAGACCGACCAACAGCATGGCCAGCGATAACATAAGGGCCTGGAAATGAAGTCGTTGCAGAGATTTTTCATACCCTTTCATGTCAAGGCCGACAACAACAGAGTACAAATGATTGCCCCCGTGCAGTCCTCTGTAAAATCGGCTGCGATTATTCAACATACCAGGAGATTTCGACCCCGTTTCATCTTCACAACGTGACTGATTATGCAGATACATGGATGGCATAGCCGGAAAAAATGGCCGGAAAGGACGGGCAATAATAAAAACCCGGCCATACCCCTCAACATTTTCTACCTGGTAGGTTATCCTGGCCTTGTCCGGTGTTTTGACAGTCTCTGCAGGTTCAGGTCTTTTTTCTATAATGGTGCCGATCGTATTGCTGTCAGTATGGGCAACAACCATACCCTGGCTGTCAATCACCGTCAAAAAGCGTACATCAGGGTCTTCAGACACATGGTTGATGATGCGTTGCACATACTCATTCCATGAACCGGTATTCCATCCCCCACGACGCAGGTCCGCCATGTGAGCTGAGCGGGCACCGGAGCCGACAACCCGCATCAGGGTAGCTCCTTTCTGCAACATGGCATCGGTCATCAATTGTTTTTCCCGCTGTACATTACTGAGGGTAAAAGTCACCACGATCAGGATAAGCAGGCCTGTGGCTGCGGCAAGCAGCCAGGGGGAAACAAAGAAAAAACGTGAGCGTATTGTTCGGTTCATATTTGATTAAGATGCAAAAACAGTTCCGTTATTAACGGGTGATGGAATTGTAAAAGTTCAGCAGTACGACAGATGTGCGTGATTGTACAGGAAAGGCTATAGCTCTTCCCTATACCTTCCCGTGCGAGCGCGTGCAGGTCAGCATAAACTCGGGCTGGCGTGCTCCTGACTCTTACAAAAAATCCACCGAACCGGGTAATAAATACCCACCTGCAGTTTTCAGCTGGATAAAAAATACCCGCTTTTACATTAGCTCCCAAACCAATCTGACCAGCTCAATAAATGATTATTCAATTTATCAGTACATTACAGCAAATTTTATGGACGTTTTCAAACTGGCATGATCTTGGCTTAAATGAAAACAACAATAATCAAACACGGAGGATATCCAATGAGCGCAAAAAACAGAACAAAAAAAATCATTATTGCAGCGACTGTTACCACTGCTCTGGCATTTGCCGGGCTGCAGGCCGCAACTGCCGGTCCTGGTTCAATGAAGGGTGGTGGCCCGGGCTTTCAGCATCCCTGCCCCGGCCAAGGTCAACAATTTGATGAGGCAACACTAAAAGCCCGCGACACCTTTTTGTCTGAAACAACTGAACTGAGAAAAAATATGGCTGTAAAAAGAGCGGCAAAACGTGCCGTAATGAGCAGTACCACACCGGATCCGGCAAAGGCGTCACAACTGGCGGGAGAACTCTTTGATCTGCGTGAGCAACTCAGGACAAAGGCAAAAACTGCCGGACTGCCGGCAGGCATGATGATGGGAATGGGAAGAATGGGTAGTGGTCAAATGATGCCCTGTAGTGGTCAACGCATGGGCGGCAGACATCATGGCGGAAACATGATGTAAAACTCAAGCCTGAAGGCTTTTAATATATACACTGTGTTGTACGAGTACCCCGGTAGGTTTCCCCTCCTTTTTACCTGCCGGGGTACATTTCTCAACCCTTTTACATCATATTTTCAGGGTCTATATCAAGCCCCATTCTGATCCCTGTGCTGCAGAGACGGTTTTTTTCCCCAAGCAGCTGATCACAAACCGCATGCAGCGTCAAAAAATCTCTGCTTTTGAGAAGCAACTGCCAGCGAAAACGGTTTTTTATCCTGGACAGCGGAGCTGGTGCCGGACCCAATATCTCAATCTCCGTCGACCTGACTGCAGTTCGTAAAAAACGCGCCACATCTTTTGCAGTTGCCGCAACCCTCTCTTCGTTTTCACCGCTGAACTTGACATTGACTAACCTTGAAAAAGGCGGGTAGCCAAGGGTTGCGCGCAGGTTTATTTCCTGCTCATACAATTTTTCATAATCATGACACCGGGCGAAATCAATAGCATAATGGCCGGGCTGGTGGGTCTGTATGATTACCTTACCTGCATGTTCATCCCGCCCTGCCCTGCCGGTTACCTGGGCAAGCAACTGGAAGGTCCGTTCCGAGGCTTTGTAATCAGGCATGCCCAGTCCGCTGTCCGCCCAGACCACCCCGACCAGGGTCATTTTGGGGAAATGGAGCCCCTTGGCCACCATCTGGGTACCGATCAGAATATCCACTTCATGATTGCGCACCTGCTGGAGAATGGCCATATATTTTTTTCGGTCTGTTGTGGTATCGCTGTCCAGCCGGGCAACCCTGGCATGGGGTATCAACTGGCGAACCTCTGCCTCGATACGTTCGGAACCAATGCCCAGCCCGACAACGGAATTAGAACGACATGCGGGACAGGTAATGTTTGGAGAAATGGAATACCCGCAGTAATGGCAGATCAGCTTATTGCTGTGGCGGTGAAGAGTCAGCGATACCTTGCAGTGGCGGCACTCGATGATATGGCCGCAGTCCCGGCAGAGCATAAAGGATGCATAGCCGCGCCGGTTAACAAAGAGCAGGCTTTGCAGTCGTTTTTCCATATTTTCATGCAGGGCAGCAGTGAGCTGATCGGAAAAAAACAGGTCCGGTCGATCCCTTTTTTTACTGCCGAGATCAACTATTTCCACTTCAGGCATGGGTTGGTCATTCACCCGCCTGCGCATGGTCAATAATTGATATTTGCCGCTGCCGGTATGATGGAAACTGGTAACAGAGGGGGTAGCAGAACCGAGAATAACCGGGCAGCCTGCAAAACGGGCTCGCAGCACGGCCATGTCACGGCCGTTATAGCGCAGGCCGTCGTCCTGTTTATAAGCTGGTTCATGTTCCTCATCCACAATCACCAGACCCAGGTCATTAAGCGGCGCAAACACGGCTGAGCGGGCTCCGATAACAATACGAGCCTTTTTTTGAAGAATCCTTTGCCACTGATCAAAACGTTCACCGGCAGTCAGTCCGCTATGCAGGACAGCCAGAGTATTACCGAAACGGGAATAAAAATGAGCTTCAACCTGAGAGGCAAGGGCTATCTCCGGCACCAGCACCAAAACGGTTTTACCTAAATCAAGACAACGTTCCGTTGCCCGAAGATACACCTCGGTTTTACCACATCCGGTTACGCCAAAGAGCAGATAGGGCTGAAACTTCTCCCTGTCGACAGCTGCGATCAGTTCATCAGTAACTTTTTTCTGCTCCCCGGTAAGGGTTTCAGGTTTGGCAAAAAATGGGGGAACACAACCAAAGGGATCCCGATAACAGCGTTGCTCTTCCAGGGTAACCAGTCCACGGTCCACAAGCCCATGCAAGGCCTTGCCCGCCCCGGAATAGCGTCTGGTCAGTTCAGGTCGCGGCAGACCAGTGCGGTCGTCACAGTGTTTAAAAAAAAGCTCCAGAGTCTTGTGCTCTGACTCTTTCAGCCCATTGGCAACCTGCGGCAACTGTTCAGGATTTTTTGTCTGGTAGCCGACAAACTGCTCCCTGAGTGTTGCAGAAAGATTGACCATAGTCCGGGTTTTGGCTTTGACCTTTGGTTCAACAATTACTTCTTGTATTTCAAGCCAACCGGCCTGCTGCCATTTTTTAAGCAGCCGCTGCATGGCCGGTTTCCGCCAGATGGCATTAACGGTTCCCGGCAGCAGCCTGCCCTTGTCCTGCAAACGCTGCATCCAGGCAGCCTGTTTTTTCAGCGCTGACAGCGCATCCGGCAGATGTTGTCGGCCGGAATCAGTCAACACAATTTCACGACCGGATCTAACGATCAAACCACCGGGCAGGCCGGTGCGGATCACCTCGCCCAGGGGATGGTGATAATAGTCTGCAATCCAGCGAAAAAAGGGAATCAGTTCTTCAGGAAAAAGCGGGTCAGGGTCAAGCAGGTCAACAATTGCTTTCACCTGGAATGTTGAATTGTCTGCGTCTTCGGCAGCCGGACCAAGAAGATAACCGGTAATCAGCCGGTTTCCCAGCGGCACCAGCACTCGAATACCAACCGGCAGAGAGTCGGTAACTCCCTCCGGTTGGCCATAAGTCAGACTGTCAAAAATGGGAGCGGCAACCGCGACTTCATACAGCTTCATAGTACAACGCTTTTGCCGGTAAGATCAGCAACAGTCTTTGGAACTGCAGATGGTATCCAGATGTTCCCGGAGTGGACCACCCAGAGTGGGGTGCTCCAAACCGATATCAACAATGGCCTTCAAATAGCCGAGTTTATCACCGGCATCGTAGCGTTTCCCTTCAAACTCGTAAGCATACATGCCGCGCCGGTTTGACAGTGCCAGCAGGGCGTCGGTCAGCTGAATTTCACCGCCATGACCCGGGGTGGTTTTACCAAGGAAATCAAATATTTCCGGCATCAGCAGGTAACGGCCAATAATTGCCATATCCGAGCCAGAGGTGCCGGGGGCCGGTTTTTCAACCATCCGCTTAACCTTATACGTACGGTCAAACTCGGTTTCCATCCCCTCAACAATCCCGTACTGGTAGGTCTGGTCCATGGGGACTCGCTGGATAGCGACAATAGACTCTTTGACCTCGTTATACAGGTCAATCATCTGGCGGCAACAGGGTTTTTTACTGCGCACAAGATCATCACCAAGCAGTACCAGAAAAGGCTCATCACCAATCACATTGCGGGCCATCCAGATAGCATGGCCCAGCCCCAGAGGCTCCTTCTGGCGCACTGAAACAATATCAATCAGGTTGGAGATTTTGTTCAATTCATCTCGTAAGGCACGCTTATTTTTCTGTCTCAGAACGGTATCAAGCTGAAAATTGTAGTCAAAATGGTTTTCAATGGCCGACTTGCCCTCCGAAGTGATCAGAACGATCTCATCAACTCCCGAGGCAACCACTTCCTCCACAATGTACTGGATGGTAGGCCGGTCAACAATGGTGAGCATTTCTTTGGGAATTGACTTGGTGGCCGGTAAAAATCTGGTGCCCATACCTGCCACCGGAATTACTGCCTTGCGGATTCTCTTCATCCTCTTCTCTCTGTTCCTTTTTGAAGTGTTTTCCTACATGATTTACTGTATAAAGTACTTCCCCATAGTTTACACATTCTCAATGAACCTGTCGAAGAAAATTATATTTTCCCATGCGACTCCACTACCCTGAAATCCTGCCTATCTCTGACAGGAGAGCTGACATTATCAAAACCGTACAGGAGCATCAGGTGGTGGTCATTGCCGGTGATACCGGCTCGGGCAAGACTACTCAGCTGCCCAAAATGTGCCTCGAGGCAGGCCGTGGCAGTCAGGGCATCATCGGCTGCACCCAGCCGCGCCGTATTGCCGCTGTTTCAATGGCTGAGCGGGTACGGGATGAACTTGGAGCACCTGATCTGGTTGGTTACAAGATCCGTTTCCATGACCATACAGGGGCGGATACAAAGATCAAGTTCATG
The DNA here is from genome assembly GCA_034660835.1 of Thermodesulfobacteriota bacterium. Lineage (GTDB taxonomy): Bacteria > Desulfobacterota > Desulfobulbia > Desulfobulbales > Desulfobulbaceae > Desulfobulbus_C. The sequence goes on along the minus strand of JAYEKB010000302.1, from coordinate 3,696 downwards.
ACTGATGGTATCCTGCTTGCTGAGACCAGAAGTGATCGCCACCTGGCACAGTATGATACCATTATCATTGACGAAGCCCATGAGCGAAGCCTGAACATAGATTTCCTGCTGGGATACCTCCATCAGTTGCTCAAGTCGCGAAAAGATCTGAAGATAATTATCTCTTCAGCCACCATTGATACGGAAAAATTCAGTCGTCATTTCAGCAATGCACCTGTCATCCAGGTATCAGGCCGCACCTATCCTGTTACCTTTCGCTACCACGAACCTGATATCGCAACCGTGGATAATGAACAGACCATGGTCGAACAGGCTGCCGGCGAGGTTATCTCCCTTGCCGACTGTCCCGGGGGTGGCGACATCCTGGTTTTCATGCCCACGGAACGAGATATCCTGGACACGGTGGCACTCCTCAGGAAAAAGTTACACAACCCGGCTCTGATCCTGCCTCTGTTCGGTCGCTTGCAGGGTGCTGATCAACGTAAAATCTTTCAACCCTCACAACTCCGTAAAATCATTGTTGCCACCAACGTGGCGGAAACATCGATTACGGTTCCGGGCATACTGGCAGTAGTGGATACCGGCCTGGCCCGGATTGCCCGCTATAATGTCAGGGCAGGAACAACCAGCCTGCCCGTTTCCAAAATATCTAAGGCAAGCTGTGATCAACGAGCCGGACGTTGCGGCAGGACCGGACCAGGAACCTGCATCCGGTTGTACAGTGAAGATGATTACCTGTCGCGTCCGGAGTTCATCCTGCCGGAAATCCTTCGTTCCAACCTGGCCGAGGTCATCCTGCAGATGATCTCCCTGCGGCTGGGTGATCCACGTAAATTTCCCTTTGTTGATTCCCCGGCGGCCAGGGCAATTAATGACGGGTATCGTATCCTGCGTGAGCTTGGTGCCATTACGCCTGACCATCACCTTACCAAACGTGGCAGGATCATGGCCGGATTGCCTCTGGATCCGCGGATTTCACGGATGATTATCGAGGGAGAAAAACTTGGAGCACTGCGTGAGGTTACTGTTATTGCTGCAGTCCTTGCCATCCAGGATCCCCGCATTCGACCTGCTGACAAGATTGAAAAGGCAGAGGCGGCCCATCGCAAATTCAATCAGCCCGGATCTGATGTTATCACCTTTGTAAACATCTGGGACAGTTGCAAAAAGGCCATGCAGGGTAAACATCCCGCTGCAGGCTTACGTAAATTCTGCAAAACAAACTTTTGTTCCTGGCAGCGGATGCGGGAATGGTTTGATATCCATGACCAGATTCTACGCATTTTAAAACAGCACAAGGGCTTCAATATCAACACAGAACCGGCACAGCCTGCAGCCGTCCACCAGGCACTAACCGCCGGTTTCCTGCGCAATATCGGCATGCGCAAACAAAAGAACAGCTACCAGGTCAGCGGCAACCGGGAGGTGATCCTGTTTCCCGGATCCGGTCTGTATAATCGCGGCCCCCAGTGGATTGTAGCTGCTGATTTTGTGCACACCTCCCAGCTCTTTGCCCGGGTGGTGGCATCTATTGATGTGAGCTGGCTGGAACGGCTGGGCGATGATCTCTGCAAACGTTCCTGGTCGGACCCACACTGGCGGAAAAAAGCAGGTCAGGTGACAGCCCTTGAAAAGGTAACCCTGTTCGGCCTTATTCTTACAGCCGGTCGCCGGGTCAACTACGGTAGGATCAATACAAAAACCGGACGTGAGGCGCGGGAAATTTTTATCCACCAGGCCCTGATAAACGGTGAACTCGGTGGCATTTACCCCTTTCTGCAGCACAACCTTGATCTGGCCCGCCGTTTTGCAGACATGGAGGAACGATTGCGCAAACGCGGTATTATGATGGATGAACAGGTGCTGTATGATTTTTATGATACACGACTGGCTAACGTCTATGACCGTTTTACCCTGAACCGATTTCTAAAAAAGAAAAAAACTGACCAATTCCTGTGGATGGATGAAGAGGATATCTGCCGGACACTTCCTGACAGCGACGAATTGTATCGTTTCCCGACCGTCCTGCAGACCGGCCGGGGTACGCTGAAACTTCATTACCTGTTTCAGCCCGGCCATGAAGAAGACGGTGTTACTGTGGATGTTCCGGTCCAATATTACCCTGCCCTGCCCTCTGGACAGTTTGAATGGCTTGTGCCCGGCCTGCTGGAGGAAAAGATTTTCTCCCTGCTCAAAAGTCTGCCCAAACGACTTCGCAAGTTGTTTGTCCCTCTGCCGATTGCTGTTGATCGCATCATGGATGGTTTGGATCTCTACCAGGGTTCGCTCTATCCGGCACTGGAACAAATCATTTTTCGCCGGTTCCAGGTCACCATAAATAGGGAGGACTGGCAGGTTGATAACCTTCCGGTTCACCTGCGAATGCGCTTTCGGCTCTGTGATGAAAGAGGAAAGACTCTGCATTGCAGCCGGTCTTTTCATGATCTTGCGAACTACTGCAGCCGATCGGCATCACCTGTTAGCACTTCACAACAGAGCGAACTGCCTGAGAAATCCGACATCACGGTCTGGGAATTTTCAACAGCACCACAACCCATTCCCAGACTGGACGGACACAATAGAATCACCAGTATGTACTACCCTGCCCTGTTTGTTGATGAGCAGAAGCAGAGTTTAACCCTGAAGTATATCGGTGACATTGAGCGAGCACACCTCAAGAACAAAATCGGCCTCAGATACCTGTACGGCCTGCAGTTTCCCCGTGAAATCAAAGCCATCAAAAAAGAGTGCAAGGCAGCTGTCGCCGGCCATTCCGCCTCCTGGATCTCGATTGGTATGCAGGCAACAGCAGCAGAAATTAAAAACATGCTGGCAAACTGTATTCTGGATGGACTCTTTCACACTTCATCCGGTGAGTTGCCGGACAGGAAACAGGTTGACAATACAGTCAGTGAACTCAAACAGCTCGGCATACTCAAAGCCGTACACAAGTATCTTAACCAGATCCTTGATCTGTTGGCAACGCGCAGGCAGGTGCAAATTACCCTGACTCAGTGTTCACAACGGGCAGCTCAAAGTAAGAGCTATGACAAAAACCGTTTTGCTGAGTACCAGGGACTCCTTGAGGAACTCCTTCCCAACAACTTCCTGACAACAATTCAATTAAATGAACTAACGGATACGAAACGGTATTTACAGGCTCTGGCCCTGCGAATTGAACGGGCGGAATATTCCCCGCTCAAAGATTCTCAAAAGGCAGGACGACTGCAGCCTTTCCTGAACCGATTACAGCAGCTCAATGAGGGAAAAAACCTTTCCATACCATGTCGCAAAGAAATGGCATTGTATAGACGCATGGTGGAAGAGTTCCGGCTATCCATTTTCGCAGCTGAATTGGGCACTGCATTTTCGGTATCGGAAAAACGACTTGAACAGCAATGGAGAAAGCTTGAAGACAGCTGCCGCACAATGGAATAAACGGATCCTATTCTTGAAAACAGGTTTCACTTGCCTTAAAAAATATATTTGACAATTCTCCGAGGCAGAGGCTACCTCCTGGGGAAAAATACTGTACATTCAGCTTGAACATGGCGCGGTGATCAAAGCATGCTAACCCGCATATTTCATGAACACTTTGTTTAAGGCATCATAACATGCGGATTTTTTGGTGATAATTTCAATCCTATCTCTTTTTAGAAATTTGCAAAGTGTTCACCGAAGGCAAGCCGATGCGGC